>NZ_JAUBRI010000008.1:0-35169 GCF_036701795.1 Microcoleus sp. N9_A1 | reverse complement strand
TAGATAAACCGAGTTTAACTTTCACATCGGCTAACTGGAATACTCCCCAAACCGTCACTGTCACCGGAGTAGATGACTTAGTAGTAGATGGGAATGTTGCTTACAACATTGTCACCGCACCCGCTACCAGTACCGATACTAATTACAGTGGTGTTGATGCTTCAGATGTCGCAGTTACTAATACTGACAACGACACCGCACCGATACCCACGCCCACACCCACGCCCACACCCGCACCAATCCCTCCGAACACACCAAGACCAACACCCACACCCGCACCAATCTTTGGGGAAACACCAACACCAACACCCACACCCGCACCAATCTTTGGGGAAACACCAACACCAACACCCACACCCGCGCCAATCTTTGGGGAAACACCAACACCAACACCCACACCAGCGCCAATCCCTGGGGAAACACCAACACCAACACCCACACCCACACCAGCACCAATCTCTGCACCAACCCCTGCACCAATCTCTGCACCAACCCCTGCACCAACCCCTGCACCAACCCCTGCACCAACCCCTGCACCAACCCCTGCACCAACCCCTGCACCAACCCCTGCTGAAACACCGACGCCAACACCATCAATAACGCCAACACCAATAACTAATAACATCCCCAATGACGACTGCATCTGCGATGACATTGACTATCCCAACTTAAACCAACCTAACTCAGTTGAAAACACCATACTCGGTGTATCGGGAATTCAAATAGGCACTGCCCAAAACGATGAATTTCTCGGCAGCAACAACGGCAATATATTCGATGCCAAATCAGGGAATGATAACTTATATGGTGGCGAGGTTCGCGACATCCTCAACGGCAACACAGGCAATGATTTTATCAGCGGTGGCAAAGGTGATGACATCCTATTTGGAGATGAAGGAAACGACATCGTTCTTGGCGACTTGGGCAATGATTTAATCTTCGGAGGCAAAGGCAATGACTCCATAAATGGCCGCGAAGGTAATGACATCATTCGGGGTGATAAAGATAATGACTTCATCGATGGGGGCAAGGATAATGACACCTTATTTGGAGGCAAAGGTGACGACATAATGCTTGGTAGTGATGGAGACGACTACCTGTTTGGAAATGAGGGTTCGGATACCATCTGCGGCGGTGCTGGCAATGATTTTATCAGCGGTAACGAACAAGCAGATATTCTGGGAGGATGTGAAGGAAATGATACTATTTACGGTGGGGAAGATAACGATACTCTCCTGGGCGGAAAAGGCTCTGATATCCTTTACGGAGATTTGGGAAATGATAGTTTGATTGGCGGTAGCGGCAATGATATCTTTGTCTTAAATGCAGGTCAAGGATTTGACATTATTGCTGATTTTACCATTGGTCAAGATTCGATCGCACTAAGCGGAGGTTTGAGCTTTAGCCAGTTAGCAATAACTCAAAATACTCAGGGTACAATTATCAAAAATGCCTTGACAGGAGAAGAGTTAGGTGTGATGATTGGAGTGAGTGCCAATTCGCTAACAGCGGCTAACTTCATGCTGGTTTAGGGAAAAATGAAAAGTGCGATCGCCATTAAATCCACAAAGGGCGATCGCACTTAAATCCAAATCAACAATTGATATCACATCTGACGCTGAAATTCCTCCAAAACATCCATCAACTTAACTTGACACTGCATCGGAATCAAATCTGCCAGCGGCACTTCTCGCTTGCCGCCGCCCAACTTGATTGAAATTCCTTGCAAAACTCCTTCAACTTTGTCAGTATCTAAATTGCCCTTTTCCAGCATTGAATAAAGTTGTTGGGCAACCACCGTATGCAGGTGGGCATCACGGAGATACAAATGCCACTTGGCAATGTCAATGTAGACATTTTCGCCGATTTCGGCTGCTAAGGATTCGATCGCCTGAGTAGTATTAGCCATATAAAAAGCAGAAAGTTATTGGTGATCCGTCAAAAAAAGTTAACCGATCGCCGACAACTGCCTTCAGCCAGAATCTTTGGTGAGGGGCGAATAATCGGCGATCGCAAAAATGAAAATCGCGTGGGCCAAAACTACTAGAGCCCATACACCCGTTACCGAAACTGCCCAAGGCCAATCAGCCTTTTGCAAATTTTGAACAAACCACAAACCAGAATTTGTAGCAGAAAAAAGACCGACGTGGATGGCAAAATTCATCCGGTCATCTAAGCGGCGGTACTCGGGATCGTTGCGATCGGGTTTGCGGGGCCAACGAGGAGGCATAGTTTTTCACATGATATTAGTAGTTCTGTGCCTATTTTAATCTTAAGCGCAGCTTTTTGAATTCTGCATCCCTCTCAAGACAGGAAATTTATTCCTCTAAATTTTGATAATCCCCTGATTTGCCACCGCTTTTGCTTACCAGACGAATCGATTCAATGGCGATCGACTTTTCCAAAGCCTTCGCCATATCGTACAAAGTCAGCGCCGCCACCGAAACCGCCGTCAGCGCCTCCATTTCCACCCCAGTTTCCGCCTTAATCTTCACCGTCGCCCGAATTTGATACCCCGGCAACCCAGCATCCGCTATCACCTGCACCTTCACGCTACTCAGCGGCAGAGGGTGACACAGAGGAATCAAATTAGCCGTCTGCTTGGCCGCCATAATCCCAGCCAGCCTCGCAGTGCCCAACACATCCCCTTTCGGCGCATTCCCCGCTTCAATCGCAGCAAACGTCTCCGGTAGCATCCGCACCCGCCCCGCGGCCACAGCTTGCCGCACAGTTGCCACTTTCGCCGAAACGTCCACCATTTGGGCTTCCCCGCTGTTGTCGAGGTGAGTTAGCTGCGGGCGATCGGGCAATTTAGAAATATTTTGAGAAAGGTCTTGCATTATTTTGAGAATGGTGTTACTGTTAGATTCTGTGCGGAACAGAGATTGTTCAATTTTAGATTAAATCTAAAATTTCAACTCTCCAAGCAACAGGGGCTTGTAGCTTAGTTGGATAGAGTGCATGGCTACGAACCATGAGGTCGGGGGTTCGAATCCCTCCAAGCCCACTACTAAAAGTTATGAATTTTGAATTCTGAGTTTTGAATTAAGAAATTAATCCAACTCACGACTTAAAACTCATAACTTTTTTAATTTTGTGCGTTTACTAGACCTCTTGCAAAAATATCTAGGACGATGCTCAAAGCCCATCCCACAAAAATCATTTTTTATGGTGGAGTGGGCTTTGAGCATCGCCCCAAAATTGATTAAAAGGACTTTGGCAATTCAAGTCTACTGATTCAAAGCATAAATATCTTTGCCTCTACCGATCGCAAATTTCATCGAATTAGACAAGCCCTTGCTAGACTGAGTAATAAAAACCAGCAAAGCCAAGCCAGCGAGGCCAGCCGCAAAACCAAACATATTTCTGTAGCCAACTTGTTCAGCAACAAAGCCTAAAGTCGGCCCAGCAATCGCAATTCCCAAATCAAATCCGCCAATACAGAGCGAAAACAAGCGGCCCCTTTCATGAGGTTCGCACCTGTCCGACATCAGCGTTACCATCATCGGCAAAACCGTACCGCCCGCGCAACCTTCAACCAAAGCTGCTATTAAAAAAGCACTGCTGTTGTTAGCAAAATACAACAATAACATAGATACGGCATAACAAATTAAGCCGCCAGAAATAAACAAGCCCCGACCGTATTTGTCCGAAGCCCGTCCCGTGAGCAACCGTATACCGAAACTGGCGATAGCCGCCGTAGAATAAAATAATCCCGGATTCAAATTAGCCTTAGTTTCTTGGATAAACAAAGGCATAAAAGTGCTCAAAGTTCCGAATACTAAACCAACCAGCAATAACACTAAAGCCGGAATCCGCACTCTAGGATTCCACAGCATTTCCCAGTATTTTTGGCTATTTTTGTCCTCAGATAGCGAGTCCGATTGTGTTAAATCTGCAAAATTAGGTTCCGCAATTTTGCAGGTAAAAAATACAGCCGTTGCAGCGAAAACCGCCGACATCGCAAACAAAGGAGTATAACCAACCCCAGCTTGCACAAATCCGCCAATAGCCGGGCCAAATGCTAGACCAATAGGACTCACCAAACTCATGTAACCGATTAATTCGCCCCGCTTTCCTGGTGGCGACAAATCTGTTACCAAAGCGCTGTAAGCTGTGGTAAAAGCGGCGATACTAATGCCGTGAAAAACGCGAATAAGTAACAGTAAGGGGATAGATTGAGCTAACAGGTAGCCCACAGGGGCGATCGCAGCGACTGCCACGCCTAGCAGCAAAACTTGTTTTCGCCCCCTGCTGTCGGCTATTTTACCCAACGGTGGCCTCGATAGCAAAAGTCCGATCGCAAATGCACCCATCACAAAGCCAATTTGCTGTTTTGTGCCGCCCACAGATTGAACGTACAGCGGCAAAGTTGGCAGCAGCGAAGCCAAACTCGACCAGAATAGCAGGCCTGCGGTGAATAAAGTCAGCAAGCTGCGTCTGGGTTGGGGATCGATGTCCCTAAAAATATTCAAGATGCGAATTCCCTTTAAATCTTCCGAGTCCACTCAAGCTAACGTCAAGTGTATCCATATCATTGTGTTACAAATCCTTAATATTTGCAACTATAGCGGTTCTCAATGGAGTGAAATCCCAAATATGTAGGTTGGGTTGAGGTAACGAAACCCAACTCTTCATTTCAAATAAGATGTTGGGCGGAGCGAAGCGTAGGGTTCGCTATCACTCAACCCAACCTACTTCTACTTCTAAAAAAGTTGATATTTTACTCAACAGTCAACCGTCAACAGTCAACAGTCAACCGCGAACAGTCAACAGTCAACAGTCAACACTCTTACCAATCAACCTCAGCCCTTTCCTCCACCACCCGGTCATAAACCCACTGGGTTTCCATCGCCAACTTCGGCCAACTAAATCGGCGTTCCAAATCCTCATAAGCATTGTCAACCAACCACCGCGCGTAACCCGGATTTTTCAGCACCTCCAAAATTCCCCATGCCAAAGAATCCCGATTGTTTGCCTCAGTAACAATGCCAGTTTTAGTGTGCAGCACCACCTCTGGAAGTCCGCCCGCATTCGACACCACCACAGGCACTCTTGCAGCAAAGCTTTCTAACGCTACAATCCCAAAAGGTTCGTAAAGACTGGGAAAAACCGCGCAGTCAGCCACCGTCTGAAATTTGTCAAGATTTTCCTCAAACATGAACCCCGTAAAATAACACTTATGCCAAATTCCTAAATGCCAAGCCAACTGTTTTAGATGGTCTGTATTGCCGCCGCCAACAATCACAATTTTCGCTTTGCCCCCCATTTCCCAAATTACTTTAGGTGCAGCATTTAGAAATACAGCAATGCCTTTTTCATAGCTAATTCTTCCTACATAATATACTATTTTTTCGTCGTCTGTCGCAAACTGGCGGCGGAAGTTCATCGCGTCAAATTCGTTCCAGCGCGGCTTTTTTTCGGCTCTAATTCCGTTGTAAATTACCTCGATTTTGTTCCACGGAGTCGATAGTACCCGTTCGGCTTCCCGCCGCATATAGTCGCTGCAAACAATTACCCGCCAAGCGTTGTAAGCGAGGTCGTTTTCCTTGCCGTTAATGTAGCGCTGTCCTTCGTTGTGGATGCCGTTGAAGCGCCCGTATTCGGTGGCATGGATGGTGGCAATTAGGGGTACTTTAAAGGTATGCTTGAGGGCGATCGCCGCATCTCCCACCAACCAATCGTGAGCGTGGATGATATCAAAGGGGCCTTCCTCCAGCATTAGTTTGCCGCCTTGTTTGCCCATGCTTTGATTGAGATTCGCGACCCAGTGAAAAAAGTCCCTGGCGTGCCCCACCACCACCCGATGCACCCGTATTCCTTCCACCACTTCGTACATTGGCGCGTGGCCGAACTCGACTGTAATTAAGTGAATCGAGTGGCCCAGCTTCACTAATTCTGGATACAGTTCCGCTACGTGGCGGGCGATACCGCCTACGATTCTGGGAGGAAACTCCCATGCCAATACCAAAATTTTCATCTTTCTTCCTCCAAATAATTTATATATCTTAATGTTTAGGATTAACAGATTTATTGTATAATAATCGGCCTCAAATTTGAGTTGATCGCAAGTTGATGCCCAATGCCTGACTTTTGGCAGCAACAAAGACAGAAAATCATTCCTAAACCTGGTTTTTGCAGGAAATTGCTCGATCGCCATTACCTGAAAAAACAGGTTTCCTCAAGATTTGAGCCACTGAGGGAAGCAATGGCGATCGTAACTACCCGCTTACCGTTTCTTCAAAATCGGCTCCAATTCGCCGCGAAAACGCGTCCAAGCAGCAGCAGATCCAGAATTAGAAACAGCACCCTGACGCATCAAAATCGCGCCATCTTCAAAGCCAACAATTCCGTACTCTCCTGATTTGGACATTCGATCGATCGCCGGTACGATCTCCTGCAACTGTCCCCGTTCCCCGCGAAACGCAGCCTGATACTGCTGCAACTGCCAGATATCGGCAATTACATATTGCATCTTCACTGCCTTCCCCGCATCATTGCGGAGTTCAAACATCGGAAACCTGAGAATTTCTCGGCGGCTTGACAAAATCGGCACAATAGTATTCGTCGCTGCCACGCTAGCATCAGCAGGAATTTGAGCCAACAGCGGCCGCACTTGCAAAACGTGCTGCCATTGTCTGACAAGAGGAACCTGCACCCAAGGATCGATCGCATCGGGCAAAATCAAAGAAAAAGTCCGATTTGGGTTAGAAGTGAAGGTAAAAAATAGCGACAAACAGATGCAAAACGCCCAAAAGCGGCGAAACCTTGAAGACGAAGGCAGAGGAAATAAAGCAGAAGGAAAACGCAAAAACATTCTTTCCTCTCTCACCATTCTATCTTCTTCCTTTTGACGCTGGGCCCACCACAGAATCGCCCCATAAAAAAGCCCTGGAACCACAGTCATCGCATAGCGAATATTAATTGCCAGCACCGACTCTCCTTTCGCTAAAAATAGCTTCAGCAGCGGAAATCCAGCTATCATCCAAGATGCAGGCGCGAAAGCAGGAACCAAAGCTAATGGCAACCACTGGCCAAGCAGGTATCTAATTTTACCAAAAAACGGCGTAAATAATTGAGCCACCAAGCGCCCGGGATTGCTAACCATTCCCCAAATAATTTCAAGAGTCGAAGCTTCATCTCCATCGGCATATTGGCCGAAGCGCTCCATCATAAACCGCTGGGATATGTCAGCAGAAAACAAAGGCATAATCAGATTGGTCAGGACGATCATATAACCAAAACTGAGTATGCAGACGGCTAAACCAGTCCCAGGGTAGCGCCGGCTCAAAATCAGGTAAACTCCAACGCCAAATAAAACAACTCCCCCATCTTCTCGCACGGCCAAAATTAAAGTTGCCAGAATCCCAAACAAGGGCCACCAGCGCTTCTCCATAGCCAGCAGCAAGCCAAAGACATAAAGTGGAATTTGACAAATATCGTGAAAATTGCCCAAAGTCGGGCCGATGACCGCGTTAGCGCAGTAATAGCTCACAACAATTGTCGCCGACAGCCTCGGTTCCAGATAATGTCTGGCGAGAGCATAGAGCACTCCTCCAGCCGCGGTAATTAAAGTCACCTGCAACACCGTCAAAGTGACGGGCGAGGGAAACAGCGAGTAAATTGGCAGCCACAGCATCAGCGCCGGGGTGAAATGCTGCCCCAACCGGTAGTAAGATACTTCCGGGAGCTGATTTTGGTGAACCACATTAGTGGACAAAGCCGAAGAGAGGGAACTCTCAAACAAGTGACCCCGAGTGCCGTTCCAAAAAAGTTGATTGAAAATGCCTTGGTCGTAAGTAGCGTAAAAACTGTAGTAGCGATGCAGCGTCAGCAACAGGCACAGCACAAAAAAGGCGGCCGCCACTTTCACCACCACCTGCAGCGACTCATTTTTCTTCCATCTCAAAAATGTCATTGGCCCGCCGTAATGAAATCATCGGACACTAGCATAAATCTAAAGCAAGTATTAAATTAAAGTAGAAGTGAAATAACTCGGCTCGGCAATGGTCAATTATTTTCACCCGATCGAAAAGCTCAACAGCGTCCATCCAACACCCGGCACCAGCGGCACTGACTGTTCTCCCGAACAGCCGGTCAATTCCGCACCGCTTTTACAGCTTTTGCTGTTTGTAGACAAGCGTCCCTCTTCTAGGGAACAGACCAGACACATCCGCAAGTCCCTAAAGGATTTGAAGGCAGAGTGCGACTTTGATCTTCAAATCATCGACGTAGGAGAACAGCCCGATTTAGCCGAACACTTTAAACTTGTAGCCACTCCCTCGTTGCTCAAAATTCATCCTGAGCCGCGACAAACTCTCGCCGGCAGCAATTTAATCGCCCAACTCGAACACTGGTGGCCCCGCTGGAAGCGTTCTGTAGAAGAATACGCAGCTCAGCAGCAGTCTGCCCCTGCTCTGACGGCAGCAGCTCTGGCAGACCCAAAACCCATCTATTCGGTTGCTTGCGCCACTGAGCTCGTGCAGCTTGCGGATGAAGTTTTTCGGCTAAAACAGGAAAAAGAACACCTGCAAGAGCAGTTGCAGTTGAAAGACCGGATTATTGCGATGCTGGCTCACGACTTGCGTAATCCCTTGACGGCGGCATCTTTGGCTTTGGAGACTTTGGAGTCAAATCAGAAGGTGAAGGAGGGGCAAAAGTCCCGTTTGACACCGACTCTGGCGGCTCATTTGATGAAGCAAGCCCGCCGCCAAATCCGAATTGTCGATCGTATGATTACAGATATCCTGCAAGCAGCCCGGGGTACAAACGCTCAACTCCACATTGAACCAAAAAGAATCGAACTGGGGGCGATTTGTCAAGATGTAATATTGCAGTTTCAAGACAAATTTCAGGCGAAAAGTCTGAACTTAGAAACAGACATTCCCGCAGATTTGCCCTTGGTTTATGCCGATCCCGATCGCATCAAACAAGTCATAGTCAACCTGCTTGACAACGCCAGCAAGTACACGCCAGACCGAGGAACTGTTAATCTTTCAATTCTCCACCGCACCGCTTACAAAGTTCAAGTCAGTATTTGCAACAGCGGCCCGGGAATTCCTGAAGAAGATTGCGCGAGCATTTTTGAAGACAGCTTTCGCTTGCAGCGAGATAAATCAACAGACGGTTACGGCATTGGACTGTCTCTGTGTCAAGGCATCATCCGCGCCCACTACGGTCAAATTTGGGTAGACTCTGTACCCGATAGAGGCAGTTGTTTTCACTTTACTCTGCCCGTCCAAAAATAGTTGACAGTTGACAGTTGACAGTTGACAGTTGATAGTTGATAGTTGATAGTTGATAGTTGACAGTTGATAGTTGATAGCAAGAAATTTGACATGACAGTTCAACTTTGCCGCAGTGCAGCAATAATCTGTGCGTTTGCCTTGGGAAAAGTAAATTGGTCAATTTCGTCGAGTGTTACCCAGCGAATTTCATCGCATTCGATCGTTTGCGGTTCCCCGCTGACGTGGCGGCAGTGGTGCACGTATAGTCTAACTGTAAATTTAGTGTAGTCGTGGTCAATTGTAATCAGGCGATCGCCAACTTCTACAACAATCCCCAACTCCTCCATAATTTCCCGTTTTATGCAAGCTTCGATTGTTTCCCCAGGCTCTATTTTTCCGCCCGGAAACTCCCAGAAACCCCCGTGCAGTCCATGTTGTCGGCGCTTGTCAATCAAAATTTGTTGGCGATCGTTCCAGATTGCAGCAACGCCGATAACTTTGTCGGCCAAGGGAGTAATAGACATATTAATTAGAAATTGGGAATGGGGAATTGCGAATGGGGAATTGGGAATGGGGAATTGGGAATTTAAGAATAATATCAATAATTATTCAATTATTTAATCTAAAATCTAAAATCTAAAATCTAAAATCTAAAATCTAAAATCTAAAATCTAAAATATTAAGCCCCCATCTTGCGAGGGGGGGCTTGACACTTGTACACTTAAATGTTAAGAATCTACTAATCGTCCGAGCCGTGTCTCTCACTGGCTTGTATGGACTTTTCAAAAGTCATTCGCTGTTCGGCATTTTTGAGAAAATAACCGCTAATCATAGCTGAGGCGAGCAATCTACCCAAATGTTCGCGACTGGTAGTCACTGTCACCCCGAAGTGTTCCGAAGGCAAATTCCCCAATAGTCCAACAATATTTCGCTCCATTACTTGAAACACTTCGTGAGAAGTCGGCTTAGACAACTGAGAAACAGTGTCGGGAGCCATTGACTGCACGTATTGCCATAATAAGTTGGCATTTTCTCCGTCTTCTTCAAAGAATTCTGGGGATTTATTAGATGAGTTGCTCACGAGTACCTCCGTTTCAGAGACAGCTTTTTATTTGAGATGCGGGCGGTTAAATTAAATAACCTTTACCTTATCCGATCGCTGTTGATCTTTATTACTAAGTATTTACTAATGTAGCAGGACAGTTACCAGCACTGAGTGGGCACAACCGAATTAAAGGCGACGGTTTTTACGATGTTTAGATGGGGAATTGGCGATCTGGTGCGTCCGGATCGCCAATCCCCAATCTATCTAGCTGGCTAGATAATCGTTGATATCTTGCTTGCGCTTGCGGAGTTTGGTCAAAGCTTCCCGTTCAATTTGCCGCACTCGTTCCCGACTGATGTTGAGTCGATCGCCTATTTTGGCCAAAGTTAAGGTTTGCCCGTCTTCTAAACCGAAGCGCAAGGCGAGCACTTCTCGCTGTTGCTGAGTCAGTTCCGCCATCAGGTGATCTAAGTCAGTCCGCAGGGAAGATTGCAGGGCAAAATCTTCCGGGGTAGTACCAGTATCTTCCAACAAATCGCCCAACTCTGTATCTTGATTGTCTCCCACGCGCAAGTCCAGGGAAAGTGGCAGGCGCGAGCGATCGAGATATTCGCGAATTTGCTTGGGAGTCAAATCTAACTCTGCAGCCAACTCTGCAGAAGTAGCCGCGCGGCCGAGCTGTTGAGCTAGCAGGCGCTGAGCCTTTTTAATTTTGTTGAGCTTTTCGGTAATGTGGATCGGCAAGCGGATGGTGCGGCCTTTTTCGGCGATCGCCCGAGTAATTGCCTGACGAATCCACCAATAAGCATAAGTTGAAAATCTGTAGCCCTTAGTCGGGTCAAATTTTTCTACTCCCCGCTGCATCCCGATCGTACCTTCCTGAATTAGATCGAGCAAATCTACGTTGCGCTTGATATATTTCTTGGCAACAGACACTACCAGGCGGAGATTCGCTTCCACCATTTGGCGCTTTGCCCTTTCCCCGTGTTCGATCGTCCGCTGCAACTGTGCCTCAGACAGCCCAACTGCCTGTGCCCATTCAGCCGCCGTCGGGTCGCGGCCTAACTCTTCGGCTAAAATATTTTTCTCCTGATGCAGTGCGGCTGAGCGCTGTACCTGTTTCCCGTAGAGTATTTCTTGCTCATGGGTCAACAAGGGAACGCGGCCGATTTCCCGCAAGTAAGCGCGAACAGAATCTGTATCTGAGGACTTAAGAGTTTTCATGAGCTTTTCCCGCTGAGGATCTGTGCCTCTAAAGGTTTGCGGTAGTCGCAAACCCCTAGCTTTAGCTGGGAAGGAAAGCGGGCGGGGACTTGCGCTTTCCTTCCATTTAAAGAGGCTTAATTTTATGGTAGCTAGCTACTACTCCCAGTCAGCACCGTCTCAGGTTAGGTTTTTGTTGGGGTGTGCACAATACTACGTTATGTTAAGAATCTTAACATTTGTGAGAGCACTTGCCTACACTTCTTCATATTTATTTCATGCCAGCCTGAACTGTTGGTAGGAGAGTAACCACTTTCCTGGCTTTACAGTTGCATCATATTAAACAAAATCGCCCAAATCTCAGAGGGGTAGATGGGGAGAGGGGGAGGAAACCCTGGGGACACAGCGAAGTTAAAAATACAATTTAAAGGCCCGGCAGCTTCAGTTGACGATCGCACTCCGACCCAAGAAACCGGGCTTTTTAGCGACTCTGCGGGCTGTAACGAGGTATTTGGGTTATAAAAACCCGATTTCAGGCCATCCGTGGGTCCAAGACTATAAATGTGAAGTTACAGATATTGATGAACCCGCCCTACAGATAAGCATTAATTAACAATTAAATAAGAGATTTGAATTGCAGGCATTCGCTCTCCTATCTGGAAATGAATCTGCGTTTATCTGCGTTTATCTGCGGTTTCCCTATCAATCAAAAATTTATGCAATAAGTCTAATCAGCTCTTTGGCGTTGAGCTTCGTACAAGATCAGGGCAGAGGCGATCGACACATTTAAAGATTCTACGCCACGACTCAGGGGAATTTGGATTTGTCGATCGGCCAAACTTCTCAATTCTGGCGACAACCCAGAGCCTTCGTTGCCCAAAACTATCAGAGTCGGCACTCGCAAATCTACTTCCCAATAAGTCAAACTCGCGTCGGCAACGGTTGCTAATATTTGCATTCCCCGATTTTTATACGCCCAGACTTCGGCGGTTAAATCTGGAGTGACTGCTACGGGCAGTTTAAACCAAGCTCCTGCTGAGGCGCGCAGCACCTTTGGATGGTCTAAATCGGCGCTGTCGGTGCTCAGCAGCAAACCATCGGCATTAGCAGCCGCAGCCGTGCGGACGATCGCCCCCAAGTTGCCTGGATCTTGGATTGTTTCGAGGGCTATTCCTAAAGTTGAGATTTCTGCAGGCGCTGTGGCGGTGCGGGGTGCGGTGGCGACAATGCCGTCGGGTTGGACTGTAGTCGCGATCGACTCTAATACTTTTGCACTTACTAATTCTGTGCGATCGGCTAAACTACCAATTTGCTCCCACAATTTCCCGTGGCGATCCAACCATTCGGGAGTGCAGCAAACTGTTTCTAGCGGGTGTTTAGCGGCGCAAGCTTCTTCGAGCAAATGCGTCCCTTCTAGTAAAAATAATTGTTGTTCCCTGCGTCCCTTCGAGCTGTGCAGCCTGCGGATTTCTTTGACTAGGGGGTTTTGAATACTTGTAATCATTGTTTAATTCAGCAGAGCGAATGGGGTTATTTCCTTTACCGGGTTAACCCCAAACTTCCTTCTGCTTTTGGAATGCGGAACCCGGGACTTGAACCCGGAAGGCTTGCACCACATGAACCTGAATCATGCGCGTCTACCAATTCCGCCAGTTCCGCATCGGTCACGAATCACTACTTTGCCATAAGTTCGGGAATCTGTCAAGTGTTTTGGGAAATATTTTTTCTGCTTCTGGGCTGCGAGTAATATATCTGTTAACTAGACTTATTGCATGGCATAAACCGATCGATCGGTCAACCGCAGATTTCAGGCAGATTGACGCAGATCAACGCAGATAATTTGGATTTTTTAGCGATCGAATGAAGCGAATTCAAGTTGACTGTTGACATTGGTGGAAAAACTTAATATTGCCCGAGTCCCTTGGCTGATGATGTTAAAATTTTTGTGGCAGATAGTTCTCATCTCGGCTACCTATGTCTGAGCCATTAATCCTCGATCCCAGTCAGCTGCCAGATATTAGCAACTTAGTGCTAGAAGACGATACTCCTTTGGACAGCTTCATCAACGAAAAACAGCAGCGACTGCTGACAACGGTTTTATATAGCGGTGGCGATACAGGGATTACTGTTCCTTTTATTGCGGCGGCAAATGTTGGTTTGTTCAGCAGCGTGCGTCAACCGGGAATCGCCCCGGATGTTTTTCTTAGTATCAATATTACTGGTGCTGAGGATTGGTGGGAAAGACAAGTGCGATCGTATTTATTTTGGGAATTTGGCAAACCTCCCGAAATTGCGATCGAAATTGTTTCCCCAACTCCGGGAAATGAATTGGGCAGCAAGTTAATAGACTACGCTCGAATGCGAATCCCCTATTATGTTGTGTACGATCCGCTACGCGAGTTGAGAGGTAGCACGCTGCGAGTTTTTGAGTTGCAGAACCAATCCTACGCGCCCAAAACTGATGCTTGGTTTCCCGAAGTCGGTTTGGGATTAACTCTGTGGGAAGGTGAATTTGAAAAGGTCGGTGGTACTTGGTTGCGCTGGTGCTATCCTAGTGGCGATCCCATTCCTACAGGCGACGAACTGGCGGCTCAAAAAGATGCTCAGTTATCTCAAAAAGATGCTCAGTTATTGGAGGAACAAGCGCGGACTAAACGAGCATTTATTCAGATGATCGAACTCGGCTTGAATTTGAAGTTTGGAGAGGAAGGATTGCTGCTGCTTGATGAAATTTCGGCAATTTCTGATGTTGCTGTTTTGCAGGCGATCGCATCTTATATGCCTGAAGCCAACAACCTTGACGCAATCCGCCAAATTTATCAACCATAATCTTACAAAGTTATTAGTAATATCATGTCCGTTTGATTCGGAATTGTATCTGATGATTTTTGCTAGGGGCGGGTTCGCCGAGATATTTGATAAGTATCGACAAATTATATAAACCCGCCGCCCATACTCACATCTTGCATCATCTTTAGGAACGGGCAAGATGCCATTCCACTTTATTTAGGAACGGGCAAGATGCCCATTCCACAACACATCAAGTTTCTTGTGGGGTGGGCATCCTGCCCGCGACACAATACAATTTAGATCCGGGACAACTTACTTCAAAAAACGGGCAATTCAATCAGCTAAATCAGGGAAAACCTCGCGCACTGCCGGATGCACTAATCGGTGATTCTGCACGTTCAATCCCTTCGCCAAACTCGGATTCATTTCCAAAGCTTTAATCCCGTTATTTGCCAACTCCAAAACATAGGGCAAAGTGCTGTTATTCAAAGCTTGAGTCGCTGTCCAAGGCACGGCACCGGGCATATTTGGTACGCCGTAATGCACAACTCCTTCCTCAACATAGGTAGGATTTGTGTGAGAAGTTGCTCGCAAAGTTTCTACGCAGCCGCCTTGGTCAACGGCTACGTCAACAATTACAGAACCGGGGTGCATCTTCGCAACAAATGCGCGAGAAACCAGAATTGGAGCTTTTTTACCTAAGACCAAAACTGCACCGATTAATAAATCAGCATCGGGAACAACTGCTTCAATTTGCAAAGGACTGCTGTAGAGGTATTCTACTCTGGAACCGAACAGAGTTTCCAAGTAGGCTAAGCGATCGACATTTACGTCTAATATCTGCACTCTCGCGCCCATTCCTACAGCAATTCGCGCTGCTTCTGTGCCGACAATGCCGCCGCCCAAAATCACAACTTTACCCGGTCTTACTCCCGGTACGCCACCCAAAAGCACTCCTCTGCCACCTTGCTGTCGTTCCAGAAACCGAGCTCCGAACTGCACTGCCAAACGCCCTGCAATAATACTCATCGGCGTTAGCAGTGGCAATTTTCTGTCCGGGAGTTCGACGGTTTCGTAGGCGATGGCCTGGACTCCGCTGCTGATTAAATGCTCGGTTAATGTGCGATCGGCAGCCAAGTGCAAATATGTAAACAGCAACTGCTCTTTTTGCATCAGCGGATACTCAGCAGGCAGCGGTTCCTTAACTTTAACAATTAGTTCGCGATTCCAGACATCTGATGCTTTTAAGACAATCTTAGCCCCTGCTTCAACGTAGTCCTCGTCCGCGAAACCGGCCCCAGCACCAGCATTCGTTTCGACGAAAACTACGTGACCTTTGTCCCAACAAGCCCGGACACTTGTGGGACTTAGCCCGACTCGAAACTCTAAATCCTTGATTTCCTTGGGGACGCCTATTTCCATCTATAACCTCTAATCTCAGGCATACGTAGATCGAATCTAACCTAAAAACTATCCCCAGCGGGACAATACCATTGTAGATTTTAGATTTGGCAATCCGGGTGGGCTAGGATAATTTTTGTTGGATTTTCCGCCAGATCGATCGCAATTTCCCAAATTGATCGTTTTCCATCAAGTGGATCGTCTTTTTAGCTTGTTCCAACTGTAACTGTAGCTGTTGAATTTGATATTGGTAATTCTGCAATTCGGAATTGGCTTCCTCCAACGGAATTCGCAGTGCCGTTTCCCCAGTATTTTTCCTGATTGCCACATCGTGATACCCTAGGGGCTGAAAGGCAAAAAATACGATTTCCCAGTTGTTCGCAATACAAAACTCATTGACTGCTTTCGCCACACCGTAAGGCATCACCTCGCATACCGACCAATTCGTATAATCGTTAAAAACCATCATTCCTGCGGCTTTAATTTTCGTGTAACCTTGCTGAATATCTTTGCATACACCGTGATATTCGTGGTCGGCATCGATATACATCCAGTCAAAATACTCGTCAGGAAAGCTCCTTAAAATTGTCGAAGAATCCCCTTCGTGAAGCTCTACCGTTCCATTTTCTATCCCTTCTTGAACTAGACTTTTTTGTTTTTTGCTGACTTCTGCTTTGAATAAATCAAGATTATAATCGATCAAATGCAGCTTTTTGGGCTTGGCAATAGCCAGAATTTTTTCGGCAAAGCGCCCGTATTGAGTTCCCACCTCAGCCACCACACTATTTTTAGGCAGATATTCCAATATCTTTAATCTACTTTCAACAAAGCGACAATTTTTCACGTGACAATCTTGAAGCATTGGGGCCGAAAGCAGCAATGGATTGTCATCAAAATTATTCCATTTCTCGTTATTCCAGTCCTTAGTCGCTTGTAAAAATCTTTTTTTGTATTGTATAAAATCAAACATATTATTCCGATGATAATTGAACTCGAAGCCGTGGGGAAAATATCTAATCAATACCAAGCATTTTGTAGTCAGTGCCTACGTTTTTTTGCCAATTCAGAAACAGTGACTAAAGTCCCTGCTACATTTTTTTGACATTTTTGACCTTTGGGCAATTTGGTCGGCTACAAAAAATGCTAGGGTCATCCTATTTGATTTGTGAACGAGATTTTTTGTAGAGGATCCCCTGATGGTGTATAGAAGGAGAAAAGAAAGAAATATTGACTTTGACAAATCCTGAAAGGATTACTATTTAATTTTAAGTTAACCCTATTTTAGATTAAAATACATTAGGGTTTAATAGATGTGATTAAATAATAGCTGATAGAGAGTC
This sequence comes from Microcoleus sp. N9_A1, assembly GCF_036701795.1. Classification (NCBI taxonomy): domain Bacteria; kingdom Bacillati; phylum Cyanobacteriota; class Cyanophyceae; order Oscillatoriales; family Microcoleaceae; genus Microcoleus; species Microcoleus sp. N9_A1. The sequence continues at coordinate 18,163 of NZ_JAUBRI010000008.1, read as the reverse complement.
TGCTGTCAATATATTCGATCGGTCATTTATAATTTAACAGCAGCGACTCAGGTCTCTAAAAAAAAATGCCACGCACACCTACCTTAACATTCGATCGCGGAACTCTATTGCTGCACCCGCCGCCCCAAGGCAGAGACTGGGCGGACTTTGCCACGTGGGACGATCGCGTGGAAAAATTCCGCATTCGAGCCATTCACTACCGCCCGCTGGTAGAATGCCTCCAAGCCGACTGCATTCACTTCACCGACGAAGCCCGGGCCTACGAACTGCTCGAACTCGTACCCAGCGTCGAAATGCAGCCTTACCCGCATCAAAAAGAAGCCTTAGCAGCTTGGCAGCAAGCAGGAAGCCAAGGAGTAGTAGTCCTCCCCACCGCTTCCGGCAAAACTTATCTGGCACAATTAGCCATGCAGGTCACAGGCCGCAGTACATTAATTGTAGTACCAACTCTCGATTTAATGCACCAGTGGTATGCTAATTTGAAAGCTGCTTTTCCAGACATCGAAATCGGATTGTTGGGCGGAGGTTCACGGGACAAAACGCCTATTTTAGTCGCAACCTACGACAGTGCAAGTATTCATGCAGAAACCTTGGGCAATAAATACGGGTTGTTGGTTTTTGACGAATGCCATCATTTACCAACGGACTTTTATCGAGTAATATCTGAATATGCGATCGCCCCTTTTCGACTCGGACTGACAGCAACACCGGATCGCACCGACGGCCGCCACAGCGACTTACATTTCCTCGTCGGCCCGACAGTATATAGCAAAAGACCCGAAGATTTGGCAGGCGATGCCTTAGCCGACCATAAAATAGTTCAAATCATGGTAAAACTGTCAAAAGAAGAAACCGACCGCTACAGCGAATTCATGAACATTCGCAACGACTTCTTAAAACAGTCTAACATCAAAATATCCAGCCTCGAAGGTTGGAAACAGTTTATCATGGCAAGCGCGCGATCGCCCTTGGGAAGGCGCGCCATGCTAGCCCACCGCCAAGCAAAAGAAATCGCCCTTTGTACCGAAGGAAAACTGCGAATCTTAGCCCAAATACTAGCAGAACACTCTCCCCATCGCACCCTAATTTTTACCGGAGATAACGCCACAGTTTACCGAATTTCCCAAGAATTTCTCATCCCCACAATTACCCACCAAACCCCAGTCAAAGAACGTCACGAAATCCTCGCCCGCTTTCGCAGCGGCGAATACAAAACCCTCGTCGCCTCCCACGTCCTCAACGAAGGAGTTGACGTACCAGATGCCAGAATTGCTATTATATTGTCAGGTACCGGAAGCGAACGCGAATACATCCAGAGATTGGGTCGAGTTCTCCGCAAAAGCAGCGATGTAAATAAGTTAGCAATTCTCTACGAAGTCGTCACCGAAGACACCAGCGAAGAAAGAACATCTCAGCGCCGCAGAGGAGGAATGCAAGTTCACAAACCCCAACCAAAAGTACAAATAGAACCGCCGCCCACAGCATATCCGAAATTAGAAACTGTCAAACCAACACCAATTTACGGAGTCAACCGAGAGACAACAAAAAAAGCGGCTGAATCACCAGCAAAATGGGGAGAAGACAATGATGATGAAATTCCTTGGTAGTCAGCCTAAAAAAGTTAGTTATGAGATGGGTAGTCTTAGCGAAAAGATGGCTATATAATTAAATCACTCCTAGGTTTATTTAAAATCTAAAATCTACAATCTAAAATCTACAATCGATTTACGGAGTCAACCGAGAGGCGACTAAAAAAGCAGCAGAATCACCCAGAAATTGGGGAGACAAAAATGATGATTTCACGGAATTTTTAAGATTTCCCAATTAGTGTATAATCTAAATATTAACTAATTCACATTACTGGAAAATGATCGATATCACACAAATAAGTAACTTTAAAGTCTTCCCCAAACATACAGGAGTTTGGGAGGGAACTTGGACAATCCTCAATGCTGACCTCCAAGAAACCCAGCGTTTTACAGCCGTGTTAACCCAGAAAATTGTGGACAACGAGTGGAGGCAAACTAACGTTCAAACTTATGCCAATGGCAAGACTGAAACCCAAAACTTTGTGGGTCATGTTGTCGGTGAAGGGCAGGTGGAAATTGAAAGTCCTGACTCTATCTTTTCTAACTACAAAACACTAGCCACAGAAGTTGGAAATCATCTGATAGTTTTTCAAATATGGGATAAAGCAACTAACATTCTGAGGGCCGTTGAAACAATAAATCTTGTCAGTGACAATCGGCGAATTCGGACTACCCAAAGCTTGACAGAAGATGGAAAACTTAGGGGAGTTATGGTGATTGTCGAACAAAAAATTGAGTAAAAGTTTTCACTGCTTATGTTACCCACCGATTTATTAAGTCACCGCCAAAACGGGGAATCAATCATCCCTCTCCGCCTGAAGATAGATGCTAAGAACTTAGAAGCAGCTATGGAAATGATCAACTGTTTCCAAGAGTCGATCGGCAAAACCCAAGGCGAGCTCGACGGACGCTTACTAGAATTAGAAGGCGACAGCCCGGATTATCGGCTGAAACGGGGATTAGCGCACCTGCTGAAAGGCGGTTTCTGCACCTTGGAAGTCATCAGCCCCCTAGAACCGTCAGAGTTGAGACAGCGGGTTTTTGCCTTGTCTGCGCGTGAGACTCCCAGCCCTCAATCCACCCAATTAACCCTGGAAAAAGTAGCAACTGAACTCAGCCAAGACTTAAACAGAGAAGTTTTTCCTTACGAAATCAGTACAGGTTTATACGCCGATTTAAACGAAAACAAAATCCTCACAGAGTTTAATGCACCAACACCCGAAAACTTGCTTCACAAATACAATCTTTCTCAAGTTCAAGGCATATTTTACCGAGCAAGTCAAGTCCAATTAACCGCCCACCGCAACGATCCGGGAGAATACAAACTCTTATTTCGCTATCTGAAACTATTTCAATTAATGACTTACATCGAAGGCGATGCAGACCACGGTTTTACACTGACAATAGACGGCCCTACAAGCTTATTCAAACCCAGCACCCGCTACGGCTTAGCCCTGGCGAAAATGCTACCCGCACTGCTGCACGTCACCAAATGGAGTATGCACTCGACACTGCACACAAAAGACCCTTTTAGTGGCGTTTTGAAAACAGGTAAATTCACCCTAAATTCCGACTGCGGTTTAGTCAGCCACTATCCCCCTGGCAAGCCTTATGATAGTATGTTAGAAGCGGCATTTGCTGAAAGATGGAATTCCACAAAAACCGAGTGGCAACTAGAGCGAGAAGTTGATTTAATTCCGATACCAGGTAGTGTGATGATACCCGACTTTCGGTTAGTGCATCCCGACGGGCGAGTATTTTTATTAGAAATAGTTGGCTATTGGCGGCCCGAGTATTTGCAAAAGAAATTTGCACAAGTACAGAAGTCAGAATGCGATAACTTGATTTTAGCTATTTCCGAACGGCTGAATTTAGAAAAAGCCGGGGTGAATGTAAAAGATGTGCCAGCAAAAGTAGTCTGGTTTAAAGATAAATTGTTGCCCAAATCAGTCCTGGAAGTCCTCGAAGAGTAACCCATCCGCGGCGAACTTCTTTCTCTCTCTCTGCGCCCTCTGCGCCCTCTGCGGTTCACAAAAATCCTCCTCAAAAAACATCGCACATTCCCAGCTATACTAAAATAGGAATTCACCCAAATCCTTGCCACCACATACTCTCACCCTAAAACCGATTGAAAAATGCCAGACACAAGTATTGTCGAAAGAATCAAAAAGCTGTTAGCCCTCGCCACCTCATCCAATGAAAACGAATCCACTGCTGCGGCCGAAAAAGCTTCCCTTTTACTGGCACAGTACAATCTCAGCCTCGCCGATTTAGGGCCAAATCACCAAGAAGAGATTGACGAAGACTCAGTTGAAACAACATCGAAATTTGTCACTTGGAAAATGATGCTGCTTTCGGGAATTGCCGACGCTAACGGTTGCAATGCCATGCGAAACACTTATAATGGCAGTATGTTTTTGGTGGGAACTTCTACAAACCTGATTGTTTGCAAACATCTGTACGAGTATTTGAGTTCTGCGATTGAAAAAAGGGCTAAATACCGCAAAGGGAACGGCAGGGGGTTGGCGTACCTGAATGCTTTTCGGGTTGGATGCGCGACGAGGTTGAGACAAAGATTGTTGGAACAAAAACAGGAGATGGAAGAGTCGGGGATTCCGGGTTCGGGGGATGTGGCGGCGACTCCAGGGATTGTAGTGCGATCGATGTTTGAGAAAAATCAACAGGCGATCGCGGATTATCTAGAGGGCCGAGGGGCTAAAGTTAAAACAAGAAGTAGTTCTCAAGTCAGCAGTGAGGCGGGTTTTAATTCTGGGTATGAAGTGGGCGACAAAATTAGTTTGCACAAGCAAGTGCAGCCGCAAGGGGATATGAAACAACTTAATGAATGTCTTTGAGTTTATGTATAGTTAGCAATTCAATTTAGGCTGTTAATATCTGCTTCTGTTTTGGTGTAATAGATATATCTTGTCTAAAAAGACGGCGAGATCTTTCACTTTTATTGCTGAAAATATTTAGTTTGAGGTAATAAAAAAGTCTCTTCGATATGCGCTTTTATTGTCGGACTAATATTACGACTACTATTTAGACAATCAACTAATAACTTATTCGCATCATAATACTGGCTTAACCGAGTTTTAGATTCTTCGCTGAGTTCCCAAGTCTGGCCTATATTGCGATACTTAATTGTTACCATTTTTACTTGCTCAAACCAATTGGGAAAATCTGTTTTAAACCAATTATTAAATTTTTCTTGGTTTTCCTCATCATCAGGTATTTCATCTTGGAGTTTTTCGAGCTGTTGCTTGAGCTCAGGTTTAAGTTCAAGGACAGCATCAAGCGTACAAGAACGGATAAGTTTAGGTTTATGGGCAAAGACTACAAAAAAATAAACTGCACTATCTATATCAAGAGCATTATTACTTCCAAAATAAGAAGTTTTATCCAGAGCATAAGCACACTTAAAAAGACTAGATACACGCGCTCGCATACTGTTAGAAAAGCGATCTACTTCACGAGCAAAATACAAACTCCGAACTGCCGCTAGTTTGAACGGAACTTTGTCTTGATTCTTCACTGACAAAGTTTTTTCATTTAACCATATAAAAAAATGCTGCAACTTTTGATCGTTGGGTATAATTTTATCAACTTCTGTTTTCATTAAGAGCATTAATTCATTAGCATTAGCAGACGGTAACATTTCCGCCGTCAATAAAAACACTTCTCGCCAGCGCTCTTCATTAATGTGGACGACTAATTTTTCTAAAAATTGTGGTTCTAAAGTATTAGCAAATCTGCAAGCCGTAAAATACTCCTGAAATGTGAGATGAGAAAAAGAGTAAATTTCTGTTGCGCGTTCCACCAGTAGTCCATGTTGCTCCGCAATAGACTTCAACACTGCTTCACTATCTAAATGTACTTGCACCGGAGCGTTTTTTTCATCAGTTAATTTAGTAAGACCGTTGGCGATGAGTTGCTGTATTTCATTTATCTCAAAAAAGTAATCATCTTTCTCAAATGCAATGGCTGCTACTTGACTCAATAGTTGTTTTTTGTTCCGCACAGGCAACTTTCGATAAACTTCATCTCGTTTAATATTCTTGGCTTCATCCCATCGGAAAAGCAGAATTTCTAATCCTTCTTCATAAAGTTTAGCTCGGCTAGAAGGAAAATTAGCTTTCTCTTGGAAAACTAAGCAGGCTAGATTGAGCAATATCGGTGTGCGTGCTAGTTCTAGAATTGATTGATGTTCTGAAAGATACAATTTTTCAATAAACTCAGCAGCTTGGCTTAAACCCTGCTCTCTAGAGTTTCTGGCAACTGCTACAAACCACTTTTTAGAGAATGCTTCTATTTGCTCACTCTTAAAATCTGCCACTTTAACATAAGTTAAATTTAAACTAAATAGCCGATTGGCAAGCTGAGACTCAATCCTACAACTGATTACTAATCTATTGCTAAAATATACTCTTGAAAAACAAGAGATTTCTGTCAAAACTGCATCAGCATTCTCTGGGTCTACTTCATCTAAACCATCTAACAAAATTAAAGCTTTGCCATGAAAAAGTAAGGTATTAATCTGCTCTTCCCAAATATCACAATTTAACAAAAAATTGTCTCTGATGTAATTGAAAAGGCTAAAATCACATTGATTACTGCTGGCAGTTATAGCAAAATATTTCAATTCTATAAAAAATGGTATAAGTTGAGGCTGAAACCTACCTTGGTTGCACTGAATGGCTAAAGACTTCAAAAAAGTTGTTTTTCCTGAGCCAGGTTCTCCCAGTACCATTAGCTTCATGTTATTTTCTGCTGCTGCTACATCTATTCCCGGTACTCGTTCTTGTTGTGATCTACCTAAATCAAGACGGTCAGACTTATCTATCGCTGAATTAAAAGATTGAAAATCAGAAATCGTTTTCCTACTATTGCTGGGAAGCTTTTCTAGAACGTTGATATCAATGTAAATATTATCTATTTCAACTGGGCGTTCAACATCTAAAATGCGTAATTGTCCGCACTGATCTTGAATTTTAGCATTGTGATAGGGATGCGATCGCACCCTTTGCACCAAGACATCGGGGTTATCCTCTGAAGCATCTTCAACCCAACCAAAACTCTGTTCTTGATCGACACTGGTGATTGGGTTTGCGATCTTCGCTTCCTGACCACCTACCAAAGTCTCATCATCATAGACAGATAGCTGCGATTCCTTAATCCCTTGAGAATTACCAACACTTATCAACTCAGGCATTGACTGGGCAAACAGAGCAATTAACCCTGGTCGTTTGCGTTCTCTTCCATCTCGAAGCTGAAAGTCCTTATAAAGCTGTCTTAAATTCTGCTGTACTGCACCTTCGCTCCCATCACAAATGTCAAGGGCAATTTTTGCCTTACTCTCACCCGCTAACACTCTCAGGAGTACCTGCTTGCGCTTGGGAGGTAGTTTATCGAAAATCTTTCTGACAGTTTTGGCATCCATATTAGGCGTTTCTCATAAAAATGAGATTTTTCTCACTACCAATATATGAGATTCCTAGCTGTCATGCTTAAAAAGTCAAGCCACAGAGGAAATTTTGATTATGGCAAGCCTCAATAATCGACAATCACCCAACTTCCCCATTCAACTAGAACTACCTGTAATGCCTCAGAAAATAGATCCACTCAAACAAATGGAAGAAGCAATTCAAAGTATGCTAGGTCTGACATGGAAAACTGTGCTGCTTCAGATATCACCACGCAGCACTAAAGAACTCATGTTACAGCACGGTAAACTGATTGCTCTCCATGATGGCGAAGCCCGGATTAAAGTCTCGTCAACACCACTTTTGCTAATGGCAATTCAAAAACTTCCCGATGTTGAATCAGCCTTCAGAAAAGCTTTTGACACAACAGTCAAAATCCGTCTCGAAGTGTAAGTGATATCGTTTCCGGTGACAGCGTATTATTCAATGCTTTGCCCGCGTGCGGTGCGTGACAGTCAATAGTCCCACCGCCGCGAGTTAAAGTTTTCCCGTTGTCACGCACCCTACCACTGATATCTTGCACAGAGTACGATCGCCCTCAATCAATCAATCAATCAACTCCGCCTCTTCAAAAATCTGTCTAGTCGTCAACTCCAAACCAGGCAGCAACTCATCCACAATCGGCATATTATCGGTATAAACCTGACTATAACCATCAGGGAAAAAGCTTCTTATTAAAATAGCCTCTGGATCAATTACCCAAACTCGCGGAACTCCCGCCGCCAAATAATCTTTCGCCTTCTCTTCAAATTCCTTCATACTTTGATCGGGAGAGATAATCTCAATCACCCGTTCAGGAATTGCGGGACAAGCTTCATTTCGCCGCCAACTTTTCGGCAGACGTTCATAAGAAATGTACGTTAAATCGGGAACAGGTGCCCAATCTTTATCCTGACGTTTTAACACAATTGCCCATTCTGGAAGCACTCGCCCGCGTCCTTTACACCATACACGAATCAGGTCACACAAAGCTCCCTGTAAACTGGAATGAAAAAATTTTGGAGACACTTTAGGAACTGCTTCACCATCTACAAACTCACAATATACATCTCCGTCGGGCAAAGCTAGAAATTCTGCTAAAGTGAGTTTGGTTCCGATGCCTACCATGACTCCCAGCCCTCTCGCTAATTAATTCAAATATCAATTATACAAAATTTCCCAACTTTCCTAGAAGTACGATCGCCCCTGGGCCTCTATTCCAAAAACCGAATAACAAAATCCCCGACTTTTTTAAGAAGTCGGGGATTTAACCGCGATCGCATTTTAGGTTAGGCGTTTCGCCTGTTTCTACACCAAAACTGGCACCGGTTGCGGCCAACGTCCCATGACTTTACCAATTACAGCCAATTCTTCCATCAACTTGTCGAACTGATCCGGTGTTAAAGATTGCGGCCCGTCAGACAAAGCTTTTTTCGGATTCGGGTGCACTTCAATCATCAGCGAATCTGTACCAGAGGCGATCGACGCAAAGGCCATCGAAGGTACAAACTGCGCCCAACCGGTGCCGTGACTGGGGTCAACCATCACCGGTAAGTGAGTCAGAGTCCGCAATACTGGCACTGCCGACAAATCGAGGGTATTGCGTGTATATTGCCTGTCATAGCCGCGAATTCCGCGCTCGCACAAAATCACGTTGGGATTGCCCGAAGCCATGATATACTCAGCAGCCATCAACCATTCTTCAATGGTGGCGGAAATGCCGCGCTTCAGCAAAATCGGTTTGTCTTGAGCTCCAACTTTCTTCAACAGTGAGAAATTCTGCATATTTCTCGCGCCGACTTGGATTACGTCGGCTACTTCTACGATCGCACTTAAGTCCGCCGCATCCATAACTTCGGTAATAATTCCCAAACCGCTAGCTTCCCGCGCCGCCGCCAGCAGTCCCAAAGCACTCTCGCCGTGTCCTTGGAAAGCGTAGGGAGAGGTTCTCGGTTTGTACGCTCCACCGCGCAAAAATTGAGCGCCAGCAGCTTTGACGCGCATTGCCGTCTCGACAATCATTTCTTCGTTTTCCACCGAGCAAGGGCCTGCTACGATCGCGATCGGGTGATTTAAGCCGATCGTCACAGTTCCTAAAGGAGTCGCAACCGCTACGGCGCTGGGTTCGCCTTGGCGGTATTCCAGACAAGCGCGTTTGTAGGGTTTTTCGACGCGCAGCACTTCTTCAATCCAGGTGCTCATTTCGCGAAGCTGCATCGGTTCGAGCTCGGCGGTGTCACCTACCAAACCCATGACGACTTTGTAACGCCCGACGATTTTTTCTGGTGTCAAACCCCAGTTAGTGCGGAGTTCTTCGTCTAGTCGATCGATCTCGGCTTCTGGAGTGCCGGCTTTCATGACAATAATCATATTTTTTTCCCTTGGTCTGTTGCGCTCAACACGGATTATGACACGGATGCACGAATAAAAATAGATGCAATTTTAATTGTGCATTCATTTAGATTGTGTCATCAGTCATCATTCTGCAGTTAGCAATTGCATAAATCTTTGATAGAGCCTGTCAACCGCAGATGTCAGGCAGATATACGCAGATCAACGCAGATAATTTCCTGATTGGAAAGCGATTGAGTGCAATCTTGTCTACTGATGACTAATGACTAATGACTGATGACTTCTGACTTCTAACTTTTGGGTTTGGCGGCGCGCCACGTTTCTCGCATCCGTCCAAAATTGGTATTAAATTCTTCCCACCCCAGAGTGCTTCCTGAAACTTCTTCATCCCAGGAAGCCGAGAGGACTCCGTAGCTTAATCCCAGAACGCCTAGACCAAAACAGCCCATGCTTACCAGCAATACTGCTGTGTTGGGCAGATCAAACAAGCCCTTGCTGACTACCAAATAGCTTACAAAAAATGTGGAAATTCCCAATAGGGTAGGTATGCCGCAGAATACCGCTATGCGGGATATCATGCGTTGGCTGACTACTTCTGGGATGGATTGCGCCTGTTTTCCGGTTTTGTTAGCTTTCGGCTGCTTGTCGGCAGAATCCGACTCTAAGGCTACGCTTGCTTGGGGTTCTGGGGGCTTTTTAGGCGTTTTTTTACGATTCGTTGCCGGTTCAAAGGGCAAGCGCTTGCGGGGTGGTTCGGAGGACATATTTTATCTCTAACCTGAAATCTCGAACATTTTTCAATAAGTCTTGGTGTTTGCCCAAGATTAAAGAATATTGTCGCAAATTTTGGCTTTGGTGTTTAGCCGCGAATGCCTAGACGGGCAATCAATGCTTTGTAGCGATCGACATTTTGCTTTTGGATGTATGCTAGCAGGCGCTTGCGGCGGCTGATCATCATCATCAAACCGCGCCGGGATGCGAAGTCTTTTTGGTTGATTTTCAGGTGGGCGCTGAGTTTGCTGATGCGATCGGTCAGCATGGCGACTTGGAGATCTGCTGAACCGGTATCGGTTTCATGGGTTTGGAAGTCGCCCATGATTTCTTGTTTGCGCTGTTGTGTAAGAGCCATGAATTGATTTTAGTTTTTTTTGTACGATTGTCACAATCTCCTATGTTATCACAGGGGAAGCATAACAAGGATAAAATTTTTGCCAAAGATGGGTTTGTTTTTTGAGCAGAATAGACTTGAATTGCAAACATACTTAGGACGGGCGGGACGCCCATCCCACAGGAAAAAAAATTGTGGGATGTCCCGCCCGTCGTGGGTGTTTATTCCCGGCGGCTGGATGTTGTAGGGGATTATCGGCTCAAATAGGCGATCGCCTCACGTATCCAATCATCGGCATTCGCTTTGGCGGACAAACTGCTGTCTTGACTGAGGGTTTGCAGCGCTTGCAAAACTTCCGCCCCAGTGTATCCCATCGCCAGCAGGATCATCTCGACTTCTTCTTGAATCGCTGGGGGGACTCCGGCGGCGACTGAAGTTGTCAAACCTGCTTGCTGTCGCCATTCCGAGAGTTTGCTTTTGAGTTCCAGGGCGAGACGTTCTGCGGTTTTTGTACCGACGCCCGGAGTTTTGGCGAGGATGCGGGTGTTACCGCCGACGATCGCCTGGACTAAATCTTGTAATCCTAAAGTATCAAGAAGTGCGATCGCCAGTTGAGCACCCACACCGCTGACACTCGTCAACTGCCGAAACAAATCGCGTTCTGCCGCGCTGCCAAAACCGTACAATACGATTTGGTCTTCCTTAACTTGCTGGTGGGTAAAAATTTGGGCGACTTCGCCGGATGCTGGCAATTGACCGGTCACGCGGGGCAAAATTTGGATTTCATAGCCAATTTGATTGACTTCGAGAGTCAATATGACGCGGTTACTGCCTTTGGCGATATCGGCGACTGTGCCTTTGAGATAGCTGATCATAAAATTAATAATAATACACCGCTATTCGTTTTCATCAAACTCGGCTATGATGCGGCGGATTTCCTTGAGGCTAATATCTGTTCGATCGGATTTTGAGTAAATGGTTAACAAAAGTACGATAGACGGCGATTCGACTTAATAAATCATGCGATACCCTGCACTTTTTCCTTTTTGGATGTTGCTGTTTTTCACCCGGACTTTTAAGATGATATAATCTTCGCCCATTCCGGGAATGTGATCGCCAATAAAATTGCCAGCCTGTATTTGTTCAATTACGGGCTGAGTATCTAGCCGGATTTGTCGATACTTTTTGGATAATTCACGCAAATTTCGCTTATACTCAGGCGTTAAATCGATTTGAACTAGATGATCGGATTCATTCGACATCGATGCCCTCCCACATTTGAGAAAGAGGTATTCGCTGTCGGGTTTTTGCTTCCTGGAATGCCCTTTTGAGACTAGCTTTCACTTCGGCAACTGGAGTATCGTCTGGATCTTCTTCAGCTTCATATATAGGTTCGGAAAGGAGAATAATTCCTAGGAGAGCGGAAATACCGGGCGTTAAAGGTCGATCAAGCAATAATTGACCTTTTTCGGCATCGATTCTCTCCCACAGTTCCGAGATTAATCTCGTTTGTCCGGCTTTGCCTTGTAGCAATCCTTTTCTGAGACTAGCTTTTACTTCTTCAACGGTCGTATCGTCGGGGTCGTCTTCAGCTTCATCTGTAGGTTCGGGAAGAAGGACGAAAATTCGCACGGGGCCCGGAGTGTCTAGTGTTAAAGGTCGATCGAGAATTAATTGACCTTTTTCGTCGAGCGTTCCTGTGACTTCAAAGGCTTTCATGGGTTTTACATGAATTTTTTTGAGCTACTACTATCATTATATAAGGCAGCCCGCTCAATTTTGTTGTCAATTCAAAATAAGCTGTTTTTTAACCAAAGACAAATCCGTCTTACCAAAATTCACAACCAAAGCCACATTGAAATTTTCCAAGGATTTGACAAACCACATAATTTCATTAGAAGCTTTCCCTTCATAGTGATTAAACAAAATAGAAAATCGCTTTTCCAACTCTGGTTTAACTTTGCCAGAAAGCAGTACCAGTTTGAGCATTAAACCCATTGTCCTGCTGGCACCGAGGTTGTACACCAAGTCGTAAAAAACGTAGTGGCTGGGATGTTGGGCATTTTCCACTACTAAGAAGTTGAACAACTGGTGGCAAGTCCCAACTAACAATATATTATTGAATTTCACCGAATCATTTTCTCGCAATGTATTTTTGATTTGTTTGTACAAACGGTCATTAAATTGACGCCCGCCGTATTCTGGTTCAACCGAGGATATTAAATATTCATATAAATCCACTTTAAATGAGGCGTAAGATGGAGTTTGTCTGGCATCTCTCAGGAAAAATTGAGCCTCTTCTTTGTAGCTGCGATCGCCTGCTACTTTTCCCGCAAATTCCCTGACCGCTAAGTGCAGTTCTGCATCGTTTAAAAGTGTGGGATTAGCCGCTCGATGCACAATTCCTATTTCTGTATTTCTCGGCTCAACCAAATAATTTAAATATAGAGACAAATGTGTTTCAAATTGTCGCTGTCTTTGAAATGCCAGTTTTTGAATGGTTTGTTGGTCTTCCTCAATACTGCCCTTGCTCAGTAGAGAATAGCCGTACAAATAAGGATACCGACAGATCAATTCGCCCAAAGGATAATCTGTATCTTGTGTCTGCAGTTCCGCCTCTCTATCTAGGGCTTTTACTAAGCGATCTAGGGTCTGGAATTCTTCACTTTTAGTAAAGAAAGCTATTTGTTCTTGCAAGCGCTTGACTATGTAAAATTCCGTCCCGAATCGGGGAGAACTCTGCTTAAATAAAGCTACCAACTTGGCGATCGCGAACTGGTTGTGTGATTGCAATTGCCAGCGGTTGATCGGGATGTAGCAGCAGCGGTGGAGGATATATTTAAAGTGCTGATCCGATCGCTTGACGGAGACTATACTGTACAAAGTTGCTTCAATCTCTCGATCGGGATAGCCCATGCCGTCTATAAATAGCTTTCGGAACCGCTCGATCACCTGTGCCGGAGATTCTGTTTCCACGCAGGAGACGATGTGATCGTACAATCTCTGTTCGTTGCTGCCAGTTGGAACACTATCTGAGGGCGGGGTGAGGATGCTGCTTTCTGCATCTGTGTCTACGCTGCTGTCTGCAACTTGCGCGACAACGACTGTCGGTTTTTCCTCAAAAGTTCGATCGGGATTCAAGAACCAAGAGTGTTCTTGGCTTAATTGTTTGTTCGCAGCCCAATCCAAAGCTGACTGCAAACTTTCCCCTGTCAATAACAGCGATTCATCTTCGCGGTCTGAAGCCAGCCATGCTGCTAGCGCGGAGTGGTAGGGAGCCAATTTTCCCAGCTCTTTTTCCACCCAGAATCGATTAAAAACTGACTGATAAATTAGGTTGGCAACTATTAATTTACCGTTAGACTTAACAACCAGTCCTGACAGTTGCAATTCGATTTTTTCGGGACAGTAATCTGCGGGTACTCCCTGCGATTCCCCCGGTTTTGTTGCTTTGACCGGTTGCAAAGCTTGCTGGTACAGCGTTAACAGTGGCGTGAGGTCGCAGTGGCTATGGAAAATGCGATCGCGTATGGGTATCAAATGTTGGGGCTCGTCTTCTTCTTCCCAATTTTTAATAATTCTGTGTTTGACCAGTTTTTCTACCTGCTGAGCTTCGGAATTTCGGCCAATGAAAGGCCCGTATTCAAGTACCAAGTGGCAAATTTTTTGAGTTAAAAACGGTTGGCCGCCCGTCCAAGCTAATATTTCTTGGAGAACTTTTTGGGGGCGAAAAGCTTTCAGGGCTAATCCTTTTGCTAGCGGCAAACTTTCGTGCAGTTGGAATCGACTTAAATGAATCTGCCGTCCAATATTAAAAGGGTTGCATCTGGGATCTCGGATCAATTCTGAGGGGGCTGCTACTCCCATAACAGCAAAAGTCAGGCGATCGTATTCCGGTTGCTCTGCCCGCTTGGAGTAACAAGCCCGGATCAAAGCAAAAAAATCGCTGGTACTGAAATTTAGGCTGCTGATGCTGTCAATGTCATCTATGAAAATTACCAGATTTTGCTGAAGTGACTTGAGCAAAACTTTTTCGAGAAATATCTCCAATCGCTGCATCGGCGATAGCAGTTCGCGATCGTTCCACCACTTGATGGCATCAAACCTGTTTGTGATGTGTAAACTGCTTGCCATGCGGTACATGATTGCTGCGTACCACTTTTGGGGGGAGATATCTGGGCTGCTGATGCTTCTCAAGTTGATGGCGGCAAAAACTGTACCTTCGGCTTGCAACCTTTTGGCCGTTTGCACTAGCAGGCTGGACTTTCCCATGTGTGGCGAACTCAACACGTAGCAGAAGTCTCCGGCTTTGAGTCCTTCGTAGAGCTCGCTATCTGCCGATCGCCTGACATAGGTGGGCGCACCGGCAGGCAAATATCCTCCGACTTGATAGTGGTACGTTGAGTTGACTTCTGCTGTCATCTGGGAATTCATCAAGATTTTACGCCCCTATGCTGTGCGATCGAAAGGTTACAAATTGCAATTATTGCCAGCTTACTATGGTGGAAAATTTTTGTTCGTCTTTCTCTATTGTCTACTAGCTCAGCTTTCTCCTTGTCAATCTTTACCGTATCTTTGCAAGCGTTCGCCCCAAATCCTACGATCGGCTGAATCCTAGCCCGCCACTTAATTTTTTACACTCGTTCACATAATTGATCAATTTTCACTCTCCTCGGATTGAGAACGCTAAAACGCCCTTTTTTTCACATTTTTTTACAATAATACTTTAAATTTCACCCGGTGGTATGATGTTGGCAGGGAAACTCATAACCACAGCGCCGTCAACCTTCTGCCTTCAGCTCCGCCTGCCGGATGCCGGAGACAAACGCTGAACAATTGCTGCCAATAAAAAACCCCAGCGTTTTGCTGAGGACTGCTTGAGTGGGAGATATCGTTAATCTGCGTTAATCTGCGTTTTTTTAGTTGACTTAGATTGCATGGAATTCCATGCTGCTGACTTTCCCCGGGCTTTCGCCTTCGGGGATTCCTAAGAACAAACTTTTCAGGATGCATCCACAAAAAGTTTAATTCTTAAAGGCTTTGTCAGTACCAGGCTAACCACTTACTCAACTATAAAAGTTAAGTCGGTGGCTAATTGTAGAAGATGCGCCCTGATGGCTTAACTACCCGATGGATTAGCACCCTGATGGCATAACTCCCTGATGGATCGACGCCCTGATGGCTTTCGCTCCACTACCCAAAAAATTCGGGTTGATGGATGATCGTGGACATTAGTAACACGTCACTTCCGGCGTTTCCGATCACAAGCGGGTGTGCCTGTCTGAATTGATTATGGCAGGCAGATTTATCAGAAGACAAGTGGGTTATTGCATCAACCCATTTCTGACTGATCGGGTTAGCCAAAAAGTGTCAATCTACGCAAATCAGGGTCATCGAACATGAAAAACAGCATCTTAGTATTAGGGGTAATTGCCTCGGCTGGCTTCGGCTTTTTCCAGGCAGGCAGCGCCAGCGCTTCAGCGATCGCCACACAACCTTCATCAGCCAGTAGTTTGACGGCTTGGGAGAGTCGTCCCGACTTTAACTACACTGGAACGAATGAGGATGGGGAGCAAGAAGAGGTAAAAACGGGTAAAGGCAGGAAATAATTGGCGCTCTTGTGTGGTTTGCTCTGGTGCGGTTGTGGTTGTGGTGGCATTTGTTGTCGCAACCGCCTCTGATCGAGGCGGTTAAAACTAGATCCCAATATCAGTCTACCTAATCCCAGGGGTAGGGGTCAGTTTCAGAGAACGGTGAATGGGAAAATAAACAGGTAAGGCGAGTCTGTCGGTGGAGTTTCCCCGCCTATCAACTTCCTTACCTTCTGATGTTCGGGATTTGGATCTGGCACAATCGTATTTCATCTCGTAAAAACCCAATGGAAAATACTCTCGAAACTACCCGCAGACAGCGCGTATTGACAAGAACCCAGGAACGGCGTCAGGCAACACCCAAAGAAAAACAGTTAATTCATCTGCTAGCCAATATGGCTTGCAGTTTGATTAAATACGACTACAAACACGCAGCGGGCAAGGGTACTCTCCCGCCTTCGGAAAGCAAGCGTTTAGCGGAATGGCACTACCTGCGAGTTCAGCAAATTCGCCGGATCGAACGCTCATTGGAACCCGTAGCGACCCTTAAGCGCGTGTACTACAAGAGCATCCTCAGTCCGAGAGATCTGAAGTCTTTGAAACTTCTGTGGCTGGAGGAGGACAAAAACCGTGTCAAACGGGTCGATCCTGAGTTGGACGACATCCTCAGCGAAGCTTTGGATCGGGGAGATACTTTAAAACAGCTATTTCACTCGATCGAAGTCAAAGAACGCACCTTTTCTGCAACTCCTCGCCCCGGCGCCGTGCCGCTTTGGGTCAAAGAGTGGGAAGACTCGGAATATGACATAAACTTTTTTCCGCCTTCCTTCTCTGCATGGGTTTCGATCGTGGACGACTAGGTTCAAGAAAAACTCTTTGACATGGCATCGATCGTAAAATTCAGATGGTAGACTGATTTGCTATTGCTGCCATTGGCGAAGAGGGTGGGGGCGATCGGCTAAACCAGGCGGCGTTGCGCGCAGGCATCCGAGTACAGAGAAGTGAATCGGAGTCAGTACCATTGTACAATGGGGGAAAACCAGGGCTTCAGCTAATCGCTGATAGCTGATAGCTGATAGCTGATAGTTTCTCATGACTGACTCGATTTCTACTTCTCCTCTAGACTCGGCGGCCGATACAGCCGAACTCCGCTCTCAGTTGAGGTCGGGTTCGGAAAAAGCTCAACTGCAACTGCTACAACAACAAATAGCAGATTCCGGTTGGGATGTATTGATGGAATTTTTATTAGAGCGCAAGTCAGAAGCACCGACTGCGGTAATGGGTAAGGCTTACCAAATTCTTTACAGTGCTAATTCTCCGAGAGCGAGGGAGTTTTTGCAAGCGAATTTTCCGACTGGGCTTGTGCCACTGCGATCGGACTCTAACATTGATTACACTCCGCTGCAACAATTATTGGCGTTACAGGAATTTCAAGAAGCCGATCGCTTGACTTTAGACAAGCTTTGTGAATTGGCGGGTGAAACAGCTTCCGTGAGAAAGTGGCTGTATTTTACGCAAGTTGAGAGTTTGCCGATAGCGGATTTGCAAACAATTAATACGCTGTGGAAAGTTCATTCTGAAGGCAAATTTGGCTTTTCAGTGCAGCGGGAAATTTGGCTGAGTTCGGGCAAGAATTGGGATAAATTGTGGCCGCTAATTGGCTGGAAAAAGGGGAATAATTGGACGCGCTACCCGCAAGAGTTTATCTGGGATTTGAGTGCGCCTAGGGGTCATTTGCCGCTGTCGAATCAGTTGCGGGGAGTGCAGCCTTTTGCAGCTTTGATGGCTCACCCTGCCTGGTTGAAATGAATGGTTTTGGGGCTTTTGGAGAATGTGGGGCGGGCTGGATGTTCTGCCAGAAATTTGTTGGTGACGGAGTGTGGGATCTGACGGTAACACCCCCGTCAGAACATAGATAGGGCTTGCTGAATAAGTTATACCCATTCACTATGAAGGTACACTAAATACAGCACTTCCGGGTGTTAGAGGGTGTTTGAAAAGTCAGAGAGAGGTATGAAATTATGCTAAACGACGAACCATCATCCGGATCATTGAAATATA
>NZ_JAUBRI010000007.1:36853-162610 GCF_036701795.1 Microcoleus sp. N9_A1 | reverse complement strand
CAACAGTCAACAGTCAACAGTCAACAGTCAACAGTCAACAGTCAACAGTCAACAGTCAACAGTCAACAGTCAACAGTCAACAGTCAACAGTCAACAGTCAACAGTCAACAGTCAACAGTCAACAGTCAACAGATAACAGTCAACAGATAACAGTCAACAAATGACAGAAGTGACGGCAATATCTGCACAAGCAGCGGCTCTGCTGGTTCACTACGGTTTTGACCTAGGTGGCAAAAAAGCCGAGAAATTGGCGGGTGAATGGCTGACCAAGTATCCCGGCTATTGGCTGCGTTTAGCAGTGGTTGAAGCGCTTTATCAAGGCCGCTACAAGGCTGTTTCTGTGGGACAGCTATTGAGTATGTGGCATCGGATAGGTGAACCTCTCTATCATTTCAATCGCGAGTTTGAACGCTTGGTATGCAATAATTTTCCTCAAAATTTAACCGGGGAAAGTGCTGCTCAACTGTCACCGGAAGATCTACTTTTATCGAACCAGGAATCGGAAGTAACTGCCGCAGAGTTAGATTTGCGTGAACCGTCAGAGGCGCAACTTGATGTGGCGCTTCATCCAGAAGTCCCAAACACAGAGGCAGAGGAAACAGGAAAATTACCTGCAGCCGACGATCGCACAAAAGAAAATACAGAATTTGTAGTATATGAAGATGTGGCTGTTACCGCCCTCGCCGATCGAGCCGAAGCTGAACACAAATTAGCGGACAAACCTGTGACCAAATCATTCCCAGTTGTCAAACACACTGATTTTCACACCAAGTTAAAAGCGATTGCCCGAGAAGGCAGAAGAAAGAAGGGAGAAAGCAGAAATAGGGTGTAATACCCTTTTCGATTTTCGATTAAAGAATTAGGAATGACTGATAAAAATCGTGATTTGGATCTGCCTACAGTTGCATTATTTTTTGGGGAAGTGGTTTCAGTTGACAGTTGACAGTTGACAGTTGACCGCAAGATAGCGACCTCTACCTGGAAGGAAGAGGATTGGAGTAATGAATAGTCTTCTTTTAATTTCTCCCGCTTATGGGTTCCGGCTTTAAACCAATTTTTTTTGGTAATGTTTGGGAATTACATAGTTGTTTGTGAGAGTTAAGTTTTCGGACTTCCTCCCATCCGAATTTCCGAACAAAAAGATGCTTGTTCGGTACCGTTAGCTTGCTTAACAATGCTAGTCCGCAGTCGCAAGTTAGGCATGAGATACCACAGCCTTTCTTCGGCATGGAGGGTGTCTGATTCTGTAATCAATGTCAGTACGTCGTCGCCCATCACGTAGCGACTGTTACCCTTGTCTTGCAACACTTTGCCTTCGCTGGGATTGTCGGGATTTGGTACGAGCGCTAATATTGTAGAACCGATTTGTTTAGCTTTGTCGCGATCGGGAATACCGTCCCAACTAATCCGAACGCCCTTGAGCCCAGTTGAAGCCGGGTTAATCGAGTGTTGTTGGCAAAGTTTGACGACTGCTGCATCGCTAGCTGTCAGTATTTCTATTTTGAGGTCAGATTTACCTGCCTGCAATTCCCCAGAATTGAGATTGTGTACGGTACGCTGAGAAAACCATTTACCTGCACTTAACTCAAAAAACTCGATAACATCCATGAAATTTGTCTCTAAAGTCAATACTGCTTTATTTACGATCGTGACTTGCGCGCTATGGAGTCAGAAACCCGGTTTCTTCCTACGTACCTAGCGGTCAAACCCATGATTTTGTCTAGAAACCAGGTTTAAGAGTGCAAGTCATTTTTTATATTTTAGAGGAAGGGGGCGCACCTGGAAAGCTTTCTGGGAGCTTTGGCTGAAACAGATTGCAGATGCCGTTGAGGTACGAAACCCAACCAGGGGGACATCTGCCTCGCAGCAGCAGCCCCATTGACAGAAAATTAGACCATCCGCCATCATATTTCGTTATAAAAAGTCTTTTTCGCACATTAAATAGGATTACGATACCTGAAATTTTTTAGCTTTGACAGTTTTGATTGATCGACCATCATCGCCCAAATACCAGCTATGTTAAGAAAAACAACGATATATGTCAGCTTTTGTCGATCGATCGGTAAATTGGGCGTTGCTGAGTTGAATTATATTGGCGGCGATTTATTGTAATCGCACTGCTTGAAAATTCTCAAAGCAGACTCAGACTCAAAAACCAGCAATTCATCGAACCATCACCAAACCGAGGACAGCAAGCCCGTAGCACAGAGCATTCAAATATGTCATGCTAAGTCAAGAGAAAAGATTCTCGATCGGCTTTTCGGTAGGGTGCAGCTAGCGATCGTATACATTTTAAAAACACATCCGTAAATTTATGACCGAGTTTACACAAGGGCTGGATAAAATGCAGCCCGCCGAACAGATGCACTGCCTGGAAATCCTGCCAAATCAGCTAGCAGCGACTTCAGACTCAGAGAAATTATACAGCCTACTAACAGATTACAATTTTATTGAAGCCAAGCTGTCAGCATCGGGAGTGCAGGCGCTAATAGAAGATTACGATTTAGCAACAAGTCCCGATATTATAACCTCAGACCAAAAAGCCGACCAACTCAAATTAATCCAAGAAGCAATTCGGCTTTCGTCCCACATTCTAGCCAAAGACAAAACCCAACTAGCAGCCCAACTAATTGCCCGCTTGATGCGCTTTGAAAGTCCAGAAATTCAAGCACTGCTAGCACAAGCAAAACACCAAAAAAAACCCTGGCTGCAGCCGCTAACCCCCAGCTTTACTCCTCCCGGCGGGAGATTGCTACGCACCCTTACCGGACATACAGATTGGGTACAAGCTGTAGCAATCACCCCTGACGGCAAGCGGGCAATTTCTGCGTCCTCCGACCACAATCTCAAAATTTGGCACTTAGAAACAGGAGAAGAACTTTCCACCCTCAAAGGTCATCTTACCTACGTCAATGCTGTAGCTGTCACCCCCGACGGTACTAAAGTAATTTCCGGTTCTTGGGACAATACCATTAAAATTTGGGATTTAGAAACTGGGACAGAAATATTTACCTTTGCCGGCGATACTTTTGCCGTAGAAGCAGTAGCAGTAACTCCCGACGGCAAGCGAGTAATTTCCGGTTCTTGGGATGGCAGTATTAAAGTTTGGGATTTGACAAGCAGGGAAGTAATTTTTAACTTCAAAGGTCACAGCAGTTTTGTCCAGTCCGTAGCAGTAACTCCTGATAGCAAACGGTTGATTTCCGGATCGGGAGACAACAGCATGAAAGTCTGGAACCTAGAAACTGGAAAAGAACTTTTTACTCTCACGGGTCATGCAGACTGGGTAAAAAGTGTAGCAGTTAGTCCCGACGGCGAACAAATAATTTCCGGCAGTTACGACGGAACTATTCAAGTCTGGAGTTTGTCAGAAAGAAAGCAACTTTTCACTTTAGGAAAACACAGCAGTTTCGTTCAAGCTGTGGCAGTCAGTCCCGACGGCAAACGGGTAATTTCGGCTTCCGGCGACAAAACGCTGAAAGTTTGGAATCTGGAAACAAAAGAAGAACTTTTCACTTTTACCAATCACATCGCCCCAGTGAATGCTGTGGCTGTTACCCCCGACGGCCAGCGGATAGTTTCTGGTTCCTCTGACAAAACTCTCAAAGTTTGGCACTTAGAAAGAGGCAAAGAAAATTTATCATTTGCAGGTCACGATGACTGCGTAAATGCTGTAGCAGTGACGGCAGACGGTACGAAAGCGATTTCCGGTTCAGGAGACAACAGCATTAAAGTCTGGAATCTCAAAAACGGACAGGAAATTTTTACTATTTCGGGACATCAAGATTGGGTAAAAGCAATTGCAATAACACCGGATAGCAAGCGAGTAGTTTCGGGTTCCGGCGACAAAACTGTGAAAGTTTGGAATCTAGAAACCGGAAAAGAAATCTTTACTTTCACTGGTCATACAGACTGGGTAAATTCTGTGGCAGTGACGGCAGACGGAACGATGGCGATTTCCGGTTCGGGAGACAAAACTATTAAAGTTTGGAATCTAGAAACAGGAGAAGAACTTTTTACTTTTTCAGGTCATGAGGACGGGATAAAAGCTGTGGCAGTTACTCCCGACAGCAAGCGGGTTATTTCGGCTTCCGGCGACCAAACTCTGAAAGTTTGGAGTTTGGGGAAACAAAAGAATATTTTGGCAAATTTATGGAATTTAGCCGTCAAAAATCTACTTTTCACTCTCAAAGGTCATGAAAGTTTTGTGAATGCTGTGGCAGTTACGGCGGATGGCAAATGGGCGATTTCAGGAGGGCGGGAACACAATTTGAAAGTTTGGGATTTGTCAAGTAGAAAAGAAGTTTTTACTTTGGCAGGTCATGCTGATGCGGTAACATCTGTGGCGACTATGGGAACAAAGGCAATTTCTGTTTCGGACGATAATACTCTCAAAGTTTGGGATTTGTTAAGCCGAGAAGTAATTGCTAGTTTCAGGGGAGATAGTGCTTTGAAAGCTTGCGCTATTGCACCTGATGGGGTGACAATTGTGGCGGCGGAAGCTTCGGGACAGGTGCATTTTTTGAGGTTAGAAGAGGGGAAATAGTCATTAGTCATTAGTCATTAGTCATTAGTTATTATGCCGATCGCACTTTTGCTAAAATTTAAAAGTGCGATCGGTCTTTTCCCAATCTAGTTTACAATTGTTCCGGGTCAATTCCCATCGTTCGCAGTCTTTCTGCCAATAAAGCAGCCCGCAGTTGGGCTTGTTCCAAGCTGCGAGAAACCTCCTCATAACTTGCAAACGGTTCGCCGTCAGGGCGATAAATTTGCAACTTTTCACCCCAGACTCCTTTGTGGAACAGGCGTCCCGCCTGTGAATTCCTGCTGTTCCTTGAAAAAAAATCTCACTCAGCAGCGAAAATAGGGCAGACACGGCCCGCCCTACAAAACTACTTCCTCTGCAACCTCACCCCACGTATAGAATAATCCAAAAGCTCAATAGGGTGCATTAAAGTAACTTTCTTTCCCTGCAACTCCAAATGCTTCTTAATTTGCAAAGAACAACCTGGATTAGAAGAAGCAATCAACTCAGCCCCCGTATTCAGCAAATTCTCCACCTTCTGCACTCCCAATTCATCAGCAATTTCCGGCTGAAGCATATTGTAAACCCCCGCACTCCCGCAGCACAAAGCAGCATCCAAAGGCTCTTTTAACTTCACACCAGGGATTTGTTGCAACAACTGACGCGGCTGCAAACTAATCTTTTGCCCGTGCAACAAATGACAAGCATCCTGATAAACAATTGTCAAATCTCCATCAATCAAAGGATTGAGTTTCGCCGTAATTCCCGCACTTGCCAAAAACTCCTGCACATCCTTCACATTCGCAGCAAAATTCTCAGCTTTCTCCCGATATTCCGGGTCATCAGCTAAAATGTGACCGTATTCTTTCAAAGTGTGGCCGCAGCCAGCAGCGTTGATAATTACAAAATCAACATTAGTATTTTCAAAGCTGTCAATCATTTGTCTCGCCAAAGATTGCGCCTGCTGGGCTTGTCCTTGATGTTCCGGCAAAGCAGCGCAGCATCCTTGACTTTTGGGAATCACAACCTCGCAGCCGTTAGCCGTCAAAACACGCACCGTAGCCTCATTAACCGGCGAGAACAACAACCTCTGCACGCAACCTAAAATCACGCCGACTCGATAGCGTTTCTCCCCTTGTGCGGGAATAACTTCTGGTAAATTATCCCGGAAAGAATCAACTGTTACCTTCGGCAAAATTGATTCCATCGCCGCCAAGCGGGGAAATACTTTTTTCAGCAAACCTGTTTTACGAATTAGTTTTGGCAGTCCTAATTTTTGATAAATAAACAGCGGTACAAGCAAAGGCCGCAATCTGTGAGGATAAGGGAATAGATTAAAAATCAGAGTCCGAATTACATTGTCGGAAAAAGTGCGTTTTTGATTTCGGGTAACTTGGTGGCGAGTTGCGGAAATTAATTTGTCATATTGCACACCAGAAGGGCAAGTTGTCACGCAGGCTAAACAGCCCAAACAAGTATCGAAATGCTGCGAAGTTGCTTCGTTTAAAGGTGCGTCGCCTTCGTTAATTGCATCCATTAAATAAATGCGGCCTCTGGGCGAATCCATTTCTTTGCCAAGTACGCGATAACTCGGACAAGTTGACAAACAAAAGCCGCAGTGTACGCAAGTATCGATTAATTTCGGGTCTGGCGGGTTCTTGGCATCGAAACCTGGGAGTTCGAGGGTTTCTAAGTGCGGATTTTGTGCTAGGAAATTGCTGTCTTTAGCGGGTTTTAAATCGTCACTGGGAATTTGAGATTTTTCTGAAGTTTGCATATTTTACCTAATTCTTAAGGTTCGTAGTGAGGACTTTAGTCCTTCTTCGGGAATTTAAGAAGGACTGAAGTATTGGTGTCAACAATCGCATAAAACTCTCGATTGAACTCGCTTTTAGCTGAGTCTAGATCCCCCTCAATCCCCCTTAAGAAGGGGGAGGCAAGAGCATTTCCGGTTCCCCCCTTCTTAAGGGGGGCTAGGGGGGATCGATAGCCTAATCGTCAAACACTATCTTGGTACTAAATAAGACGTTAAGCTGGCACCAATGATACTGAATTCCTGACTACAAACTTTAAACTAAATACCGCTTATAAAACGATGGGGACTCAAAAGATTTTCCGGGTCAAACTCTTGTTTGATGCGGCGCATTAAATCGATCGCACTTCCAGTATAGCCCCAAATATCTAACTCTTGCTTGATGTCAGCAGGCGCTACCAAAACCGTCAGAAAACCGCCTTTCGCTTCGCACCCTCTGCGTACCTGCAACAGCGTTTGGGCCGTCGCATTCTCAAACCGCAAAACCCCCAAACCGCTTCCTGCATGAATCAAAGCGTCCTGTACCGGCAATTCGTTAATTGCCGTTACAGCTTCCGATGGTCTGATGCCTATTTTGCAAATAATTGCCGACTTGGTGCCAGAATTCCACATTGTTTCTGGTAATCTTTGCCATAACTGAAGCTCATCATTTTCGCAGCAGGTAGTGCCTTGCAAACCCAACTTTTCGCCAACTGACCGCAAGCGGGCTGATTGTTGTTTAACGCTTTCGGCGATACTTTGAAACCTCACTACCAATCCAGAACCTTTACCCAAACTAAGTTTTTCTACTAACTGCGGTGATAGCAAATCAACAGCAGTCGGTGTCAGAGCAGAAGATAATAAAATTTGAGTGGCTTCAGCTAAAGCATTAGTTTCTCCTGTCAGTATGACAGTTCCCGATGATTCGGGCAGCGGATAAACTCGGAATGTTACTTGAGAAATGATGCCTAATGTGCCGTAAGCACCGGTAAACAGTTTCATCAAGTCGTAGCCGGCGACATTTTTAACAACTCGACCTCCGGCTTTAGCAATTTTACCGTCCGATCGCACAAAGGTCATTCCCAGCAGCAAATCGCGAACCCCGCGATAGCGATGCCGCAAAGAACCCGCATCAGCAGTAGCGATAATTCCGCCCAAAGTTGCCTGTTGGGGATATGCTGGATCGATCGGCAAAAATTGACCTACTTTACCTAAAATTTCCTGCAAATCCGCAAACTTCATGCCCGCTTCCGCAGTCACCGTCAAATCGCCCACAGCGTGTTCTACCAGCCGATTTAGGCGCGTCGTACTCACGGCAATTTTGACTCCCTTGACTAAACCGCCCCAATCGAGTTTGCTGCCGCTACCACAAGGCAAGACTACACAGCGATTTTGCTCAGCCCAAGCAATCACCGCCGCGAGTTCTTCCTGAGTATGGGGGTAAACGGTGCAGTCTATTTTCGTGCCCGGGGCAACTGCTTTTTCTACCCGTTCTTGCCAAAATGGCTCTGTATCTTGCCAGCGACAGATGCCAGCAGTCCCGACAATACTTTCTAATTCTTGTGTGCTTACGTAATTTTCGGTAGAAAAAGATTTCATGAAGGTTATCAGACGCCCGGTAAAAAAAATATCAAAACACTGCCTAAAACCATTAAATATTAATACGGGCCCGATATTCAAAACATGAAGAAACAAATGTCTCAAAACCGAATTTCTCTGGGAATTACCGGTCTCAACGAAGTGATTGATGGCGGCCTGATTCCTCAACGCTCTTATCTGGTACGCGGCGGCCCGGGTACTGGCAAAACTACTCTGGGCTTTCACTTTTTGGCTGCGGGTATTGCTCTGGGAGAAACGCCCCTGTTTATTACTTTAGGAGAACCGGAAGCGCAATTGCGCGCCAATGCCGAAAGTCTCGGTTTTGACATGGAAGCGATGGCGTTCCTAGATTTGAGCCCTTCCTCAGAATTCTTTACCGAAGTTCAAACCTACGACATTTTCTCGCCGTCGGAGGTTGAGCGAGAACCGACTACACAAAAGATTATCGAGCGAGTTAAGGCTGTCAAGCCACAACGGGTGTTTTTGGATGCAATCACTCAATTTCGCTACTTGGCTGCGGATGAGTTTCAGTTTCGCAAGCAAGTTTTGTCTTTTCTGCGGTTTTTGGTGGAAGGGGGGGCGACGGTGGTGTTTACCTCGGAAGGGACATCAAGTGCTCCCGATGACGATTTGCAATTCATCAGCGACGGCGTGATTTATTTAGAATTGCGGCCTGAAGGGCGCACTCTGTCTGTCACTAAGCTGCGCGGTTCTAACTTCCGCGACGGCCGCCATTCGCTGCGCCTGACTCAGGCTGGTATGGAGGTATTTCCGCGACTGCTTCCGGACAACTACCAGCAGGATTTTGTGGCTGAACCGATTTCTGCTGGGGTTCCAGAAATGGATGAACTGCTGCACGGGGGACTGGAACGGGGGACTGTGACGGTGATTACTGGGCCTAGCGGCGTGGGTAAAACGACGGTGGGGATGCAGTTTATGAAGGAGGCGGCGGGAAGGGGGGAGCGATCGGTAGTTTACATTTTTGAGGAGTCAATTTCTACTCTGCTCGGCCGCTGCGAATCTGTCAACATCCCGGTTGGGGCGATGATGGCGCAGGGAAGTCTTTCGGTGATACCTGTGGAACCTTTGCTGTACTCGCCGGATCAGTTTGCGAGTATGGTACGCCGAGAGGTGGAGCAGGAAAAGACGCGGATTGTGATGATTGACAGTATTTCTGGCTATCAGATTTCGATGCGGGGGCAAGATTTGGTGAACAATTTGCACGCTTTGTGCAAGTATCTCAAGAATATGGGAGTCACTGTTATCTTGATTAATGAGGTAGAAGCGATTAGTGGAGATTTTCGCCTGACCGAGATCGGGATTAGCTATTTGGCGGATAATCTTGTGTTTATCCGCTATCTGGAACGCCAACTGCATAATAGAACGGAAATCCGCAAGGCGATCGGCGTAATTAAAAAACGAGTCAGCAATTTCGAGAGAACTCTGCGAGAACTCGATATTACTCGCTACGGCATCAAAGTCAGCAAACCGATACGGGGGCTGCGCGGCATTTTGAGCTCGGCGCCGACGTGGATTGAGGGGGAAGCGGAGGAAGATTGAATCAAGGTTATCAGTGCTATTTTTGGCGGAGTGCAGCTAATGAAAGCAGTTGTCGATCTAATTAGTAGGGTGCGGCGCGCGCACCTCAGCAATAGCAGTAGTGCACGCACCGCACCAGCAGCATAAGTCCTGGAAAAGTTAAATATCTTGGTAAAATTGTGTATTTTCCGACTTTTACAGTCTTGGACGCACGGGGGCTAGAAACCCGGTTTCTACGAAAAATTTGCGTTTATTGACGAGAAATCTAGGAAGAAACCGGGTTTCTGAGGTCGCAACTTTTAAGAGCTCGCCGAAAAGTAAGCTAATACCAGTTGAAACAAAGAATACAACTGTAGGCCAGATCCAAACCCATAGATAATCAGTCATTGCCTATTCTAAATTCTAAATTCTAAATTCTAAAATAGTATAAGCCCTATTCAGAGGACGCCGATAGATGACTGAAAACTCAATAATTTTAGCGGTAGACCGGAATCACCGAAATTTGGAACTCCTAGCACAATTTCTTAATAAAGAAGGATACCAGACGATCGCGGCTGATAGCTTTGAAGAGGTTGCACAAGCTATCAGTCAGCCTGCTAGGATCGGGATGGCTTTAGTAGATATTTCTGGTTTCGACCGCCGGATTTGGGACTGCTGCGAACAACTGCGAAATCACCAAATTCCTTTTCTGATACTTTCGCCCAAACAAAGCGCTGCCATTCAGCACGAAAGCTTCTCCCGCGGTGCTCGGAATATGTTGGTAAAACCTTTGATCGTTAGAGATTTGCTGTCCATTGTTCACAGCTTGCTAGGAGAACCTGCGTGAGTCAAATTTTATTGCTTGTCGAACAGAGAGAAAATCGCCGCCTGTTATTAGAATGGCTGGCAGTTTATTATGAGGTATTGCTGCCCAACTCCACAGAAAATATTGATGAAATCTTACCATTAAATCAATCTTTCGATCTGGGGATAATTGACGGTCTTGCCCTGAAACGGCACGGGCAATGGATCGCCGCCAAAAAACAGGCAGAAGGCCCGGTATGCTTGCCTTTTCTGTTGATTACATCCCGCTCGGATGTGGGGATGGCAACGCGATTTATTTGGCAAACTATTGACGATTTAATTATTGCTCCGATCGAGAAGATAGAATTGCAAGCGCGGGTGGAGATTTTGCTGCGATCGCGCCAGTTGTCTTTAACCCTCAAATTGTCTCACGACCAACTCGATCGCACCCTGCAAACAGCTAAAGAACTCAACGAGATAAAAACTTCTTTGCTGTACATGATTGCCCACGACGTTCGCAATCCTTTAAACTTCATCATCGGCACTACGCAAGTTCTTGCCAGATACAAATCGAAATTATCTGATGATAGAACACAAGAACTGCTTGACAAAACTCAAGTTGCAGCAAAAAGCATCGATCTGTTATTAGATGACGTTCTGCTGCTGGGCCGCTCGGAGTCGGGAAAAATTGCGCTTCGTTTGCTACCGCTAGACTTGGCAAAGTTTTGTAATGAGTTGGTAGCAGAATTTCAAAGCAGCCTGAATTTGAAGCGTCAAACTGATGCGGTGAAGTTGATTTTTGTGAATCACTGTCAATCGGCGATCGCGTGTTTGGAGGTGAGCTTGCTGCGGGGCATTCTCAGCAATTTGCTGTCAAATGCTATCAAGTATTCTCCCCCCAATACTCAAGTAGTTTTTGAATTAAAAGTTACGGAAAATGAGGTGGTTTTTTCGGTAACTGATTCCGGAATTGGCATACCTTTGGCAGACCAAGAACGGCTGTTTGAGTCATTTTACCGGGCTAAAAATGTCGGTCGAATTCCCGGTACTGGACTGGGGCTAAGCATCGTTAAAAAATGCGTGGATTTGCACCGTGGCGAAATTACTTTGACCAGTGAAGAAGGCGTCGGCAGTACATTTACAGTAACGCTGCCGATCGCAAAAATTGAACAAGAGCAACTCTCGTCTGCAACGCTTTAAACTAGATGCAGGAATTATATTGGGATTTAAAGACAGGATTTTTGGCAGGGATGATAAATCGCTGGTTTCTCATTTTTATTACGGCATCGATGGAAGGTTTTTGATGGTTTTTTTGTGGGCAATTGCAGCGGAAATTCATCATACTCGATCGCACCGCTGGCGGAAAATTCACACTATTTTAAAGTGCATCGCGCTGCTGCTATTTCTCTGCCCAAGAGTAACGGGTTCTCGCGATTTGTTGGGAATTCGTTTAAGCTAGCAAAAATAACTCATTTATCACGGCAATTTCAAAAACTAAACTTGTCCGAAACCAGCGCAAAAATACAGTAAAATACTTTATTTTATGTTCGTTATTACTTTTTTAGACTGACTAATTCAAAGTTCTAAAGGAGCAATAGCGTTAAACAAATTTTCTAGGATAAATCGCAGCAAAGATTGAGTTGCTAATATTAAACCTAATCGAGCTTGGGCGAGTTTTGGCTGTTCTATTTTAACTTCTCCCCAAATTCGGCACTGGCTGTAAAAAATCTGAAATGCTTCGCTCAAACTATTGGCTAATTTGAAATAATTGACAGGTTGTTCGCGGTTTTTCGAGTCAAAAGTAGGATATAAATTGTCTAGCACTGTTAACAGTTGGGATATTAAACGGCGTTCTGCTGGATGCACTAACCGCAGTCGATCGCCCTCGTCAATCCAAGGGATAGGGTTTGGCGCCGCCAGCGACCAAATTTGCGGTGCTGTAGCGACATCCGGCTGCGCGATCGCAATTATCCGATCGCGATCGGCCATTCGCAACAGGGAACAACAGCGCGCGTGGCTGTACTGAATCGGAAACAGTCGATCGGCACACACAACAGGAGATAAGATCCGATATTCTGGAACTGGGAGGGGAATTTGAGCTAAACGCTGCAACCAGACGGCTAAACCGGCATCCGTCAACTCTAGTTCAATCATTCCATCCCGTGCGACTTTAACGGCGAAATCCGGGTAACACAACGGTTGGAGAGTTTCGGCCAACTGTGTGGCGATCGCCTGCGGTGTCTGCTGCCAACTTTTAGCCAATTTCAGGGCGATCGCAGACAGGTACAGCACCCGTGCGCTATCTTTACTCCGATTTAACGGAAATATTGCACCATTCTCAATAAGCTGGTTATGGGCGGGCAGGATGCCCACCCCACAATCAAATTCACTCGTTGTGGAACAGGCAAGATGCCTGTTCTTGAGAATGGTGCCACCTATGAGATTTAACGGAATTTGGGCCAGTGTTCCCTGCTGGGCGATCGCGCTTTGGAACCTTGAAAGCAAGAAACACTTCACTGTAACTTCCGGGCACTGTGAGATATTTGCTGTATCCATATCGGCTGATCCTACGGTAAGAGCAACGATCGACTGTTACCGCTTGCACTATTCTTGTACGTTAAACTGCTGATGTCAGAGATAGTCGATCGGCTCCCCTGGGCGGGGCTACATCGAATTAATGTGCTTTCTAGCGATTTGTTTGCTAACTATACAATAATTTACGACAAATTTTTTGCTGAACTCTACCATTTTGATGTATTTTTTGCTACATTAAATCTTTCGGTAAAACACAGAAAAGTCAGCATAGTTAAGAAGCGTGCAAGCTTGATCGGGGGTTGGTTGTCTCACTTTGTATCGCACTGCTGGCAGAAGCTGTTTTTCTCACTATTAAATGTATCCCAGAGCCTCACTTATGCAATCAACTTCCACACATCTAGAGACTATCGATCGACCTTTTATCACTTGGCAGCGAATTATCGACTGGGCCCAGGAACACTACCGCTGCCGCACTTTTAGCAAAGATGAGCGGATTCCCGCAAGACCCGGACTGCTGTATTTAGTCCAGAAAGGTTCTGTGCGGCTCGTAGGCAGTGCTCAAGTTAGCGCTGCAGCGGCGAAATCAAAATCAGCTGACAAAACTACAGAAGAAGCTTTTTTGGGCTTCGTCGGCGCCGGTCAGCCTTTTGAACTGGTTGCTCAGTCTCCGTTTACTCTCCAAGCTTACGCTCATGCCGATCAAACTCACGTAGTGTGGATGTACTGGCACGACTTGGATAATTGGCCTCACTTTCGCAGGGAAATTTTGGATGCGTTTCGCTACCAGCACCAGCGGAAACTTCTCTGGCTGAGCACTTTGGGACAGCGCCGGACGATCGACCGATTGCTGGGATTTCTCACTTTGTTGATCGAGGAGTTCGGGGAACCTTACGTAGGTGACGGCGAACCGGATGTGGTTCGAGGCTACCGGCTGCCTTGGGCTTTGACTCACGCTCAAATTGGCAGCGCGATCGGCTCAACGCGGGTGACGGTGACGCGACTGATGGGTAAGTTGCGATCGAAAGGTTTGATTAATACTGAGGATGATAATTTAATCTGTTTGCCCGCTAAGTCTAACCCCCAAAAGACAAAAAACCACAAGCAGGAGGTAGAAGATTCCTTGGAAGATTCCTTGGAAGATGAAGATTCTCTCGAAGATTCCCTGGAAGATTCCCTGGATGATGAAGATTCCCTGGAAGAATCTGCATAAAATCCTGCGGGAAATTGCTAACAAACAGCAGGTCACTATTAGTTTTGGGCAGTCGCGCTCGATCGCTCGACAGTGTACGATGAATTGTGTAAACTTTTCCCGTTCTCGAAAGGTGCGACTGACAATGACCGATGACAAGCAAAAATCTTCAATCCCGAACAATCAGCAACGGGTGGTATTCTGCGACTTTGACGGCACGATAACTGTTGAAGAAACTTTTGTGGCAATGCTCAAGCATTTCGCGCCGGAACTGTCGTCTCAACTGATGCCTGAAATATACGCTAGAAGGCTGAGTTTGCGATCGGGAGTGCGGCAGTTACTAGAGTCTATTCCCTCGGAATGTTACGGGGAAATTGTAGATTTTTCTAGGGGAAAGCTGATGCGGCCGGGATTGGTGGAATTGCTGGATTTTTTGGACGAGAAAAAGGTAGATTTTGCGATCGTGTCCGGCGGTCTTCGGATTATGGTAGAGACGGTAATGGGCGATTTTGTACACCGGGCGATCGCTATTTACGCTGTGGATGTGGACGCTAGTGGCCCTCGGTTGCAAGTCAATTCTGAGTTGGAAGGAGATGAGGAATTGGTGTCTAAGGTGCGGGTGATGGGCCAGCACCCTGCCGAGGAACAGGTGGCAATTGGAGATTCGCTGACGGATTTTAATATGGCTTTGCAGGCTTCGTCTGTGTTTGCGCGCGATCGGCTTGCCGAGTATCTAGACGAACAGCAAAAGCCTTATACTAAATGGGATAATTTTTTTGATGTGTTGGAAAGTTTGTCCCAGAAATGGAATTGAAACTATAGCCTTTCTCAAGAAAAGCTATGTGTGTATTGGTAAAGTGTGCACTGCCCACCCTACGTTTAGATAAGCCTGGGCAATTCCTATTAACTCACATCTTGAACCATTGTCAATAAGCCTTTCACGAGTGGACAGGATGCCCACCACGCAAGAAAATTTACTCTTTGTGGAACAGGCATCTTGCCTGTTCTTGAGAATGGTGCAAAATGTCACTATTAACCTAAAAAGTAGATAAAAAACTGAGGATTTATAAAAAATGAGTGGCGATTTGAGATCGGATTTAATTGCAGCAGCCAAACATTTTTACGATCGCGGTTGGATGGTTGGGACTGCTGGCAATCTTTCAGCCCGCTTACCAGATGGCAGTTTTTGGATTACTGCTAGTGGCCGCGCCAAAGGGCAGTTAACTAAAGAAGATTTTATCAGAATGAACTCAGACGGCGCAATTGTCGAGCAACCTGTTGCCGACAGCCGCCCTTCAGCCGAAACCAGCATTCATTTAGCCGTTTACAATTGTTTTCCAGACGCTAAAGCTTGCTATCACGTCCACTCGATAGAGGCAAATCTAGTTTCTCGGCTAACAGCAGGAGATGCAGTGCCTTTGCCCGCGATCGAAATGGTGAAAGGTTTGGGGGTGTGGGAGGAAAACCCGCAAGTGTCGATACCCCTCTTTACAAATTATTTAGAAGTCCCTAAGATAGCCAAGGAAATTTGCGAATTCTTTGCCATTTGTGCGCCCTCTGTGCCCGCTTTGTTAATTCGCGATCACGGCATCACAGTCTGGGCAGACTCGCCAGCCGCCGCCTACAATTACGTAGAAATTGTAGAATACATTTTTCGCTATACGATCGCAGCCCGCCAATTAAATTTAGATTGAAGATTTGGGATTTGAGATTGAGTGGTGCATGAATTCGGAATTATGTAGCGTGAACCTTAAGCACCTTACCGCTATTACCCCTAGGATTAGCCTCTCAAACCAATTTTTGTATCCCGGACTGTAGGAAACGAGTAAATATTCAGAAGAAGCAACAGTTATGGCTAAATATACCAGAATTTTATCCATAGATGGAGGCGGAATTAGAGGGATTATCCCCGGGCAAATTTTAGTTAACGTTGAGTCAAAGCTGCAACAAAAAAGTGGCAACCCAGATGCGAGAATAGCTGACTATTTTGATTTAATCGCTGGCACGAGTGCGGGAGGAATTTTAACTTGCATCTATTTGTATCCAGATGCCGAAAATCCCAGCAGGCCTCGGTGGGCGGCCCAAGACGCTGTTAATTTTTCGATTAAGAGCGGCCGCGACGTTTTTCAGACTTCATTTTGGCAAAAAGTCAGATCTCTAGATGGTTTGAGAGATGAGAAATATCCCAGCGATCCCTTAGAAAAATTATTTTGGGAACATTTTAGAGATTGCAAACTCAGCGAACTGCTAAAACCTTGTTTAATTTCCAGTTACGACATCGAAAGGAGAAAAGCTCACTTCTTCGATCAAATAGATGGTAAAAAATGTCCAGCAGAAGACTATTTTATTAGAGATATCGCCAGAGCAACATCGGCAGCTCCCTCTTATTTTGAGGTTTCTAAACTCTACTCTTTTAGCAACGAATGCTATGCTTTAATTGACGGGGGAGTATTCGCAAACAATCCGGCACTTTGTGCCTATGCAGAAGTTAGAAATAAATTCCGAATTCCTGACAATGGCCCAGACCGAGGCCCGACAGCAAAAGATATGGTAATTTTATCACTGGGAACCGGAGAAGCTCAGAAAAAATTTCCCTACGAAAAAGTAAAAAATTGGGGTCAAGTTGAGTGGGTTGAGCCTTTGATCAATATCATGATGACGGGAGTTGCTGAAACTGTAAATTATCAACTAATTCAAATTTATGATGCGATTGAAAGACCGAATCAATATTTGAGAATTACTCCTGATTTGAGCCACGAACAACCGCTGCAGATTGATGATGCCTCGGAAGAGAAAATATCAGACCTGCTGAGAATTGGCAAGGATCAAGCCGACAAGAATAATGAACAGTTGGATAAGTTTATCGACTTGTTACTTGCGGAGTAGTCCTAGGGTTTGAGATTTGAGATTTTAGGTTGGGAAATGAGTGATGATTACCACAGAATCCATCACTGTCAATCTAAAGTCTAAAATGGTATAGCACACCAACCGCAGGGCAGGCAGACTGAAAATATATGTTGACAAATCGTGCAATAATTGCTGTAGGATTGCCGAAAATCTCTATGTGGCAGTGCTACGCCCTGTTTGCAATTAATCGCGAGCCCTCAGTCATTGGTTAAAAAATACCAAGAAAAGCACGATCGACATTTAGATGAAACCTTCAATAACAGGTGGTTTCAGCGGTTTTTCGTGACATTGTTCCTGGGTGGGCAAGTGCTGCTACGCATAATCCAAGGCAGAATTGACCGCCGCAAAATCATGGAACATTTAGTAACAGTAGGTCTGGATTCTTTCCGATCCGTGCTACTAATAGCCTTTTTTGGTGGCATGATTTTTACCTTTCAATCGGCCAGAGAATTGGTTCGCTTTGGGGCGGTTGGGGCGATGGGAGGTGCGTTTGCTGTGGCATTTTGTGGCGAATTAGCACCACTTTTAACGGCGGGCGTGGTGGCGGGACAAGTAGGTTCGGCCTTTGCGGCGGAGATAGGAGAAATGCAGGTGACGGAACAAATAGACGCCCTGTATATGTTAAGAACAAATCCGGTTGATTATTTAGTAGTGCCGAGGGTGATAGCTTGCTGCATCATGCTGCCGATTTTAACAATTTTTTCGGTAGCGGTGGGGATTTTGGGCGGGCTATTTGTAGCGGTTTATTTTTATAATTTGGAACCGTCGGTATTTTTGGAATCGGTGCGGACTTTTTTGGGGCCTGGGGATTTAGTAACTGTGGTGATTAAAAGTTTTATTTTTGGGTTGATAATTGCCCTTGTCGGTTGCGGTTGGGGATTGACGACGGTGGGCGGAGGGAAAGGAGTTGGTCAAGCTGCAACGGCGGCGGTTGTGACTTCGTGGGTGTTGATTTTTGTGGCGGATTTCTTTTTATCATTGTTGATATTTCATGAGTTGAGGATGCTGAAAAGTTGATAATCTTGGCGATTGTAGCAGGAGTCAGGAGTTAAGATGCTTAAATATTAAGGGTTTGAACAATCATCAACGCCCTGCGCCGCTAAGGCGATTGCTATAAAATAAATCAACATGAAGATTTTTTAAACCGCAGATGAACGCAACTAAACGCTGATCAAATAGCATCAGCGTTCATCCCAATACGGTTTACTTAAGAGGGCGGGTTTTGCCTTGATACAGTCGATTATTTCATAAATTCGCTCGCCCAAGCCGCCCCTACCGCAATATGGTTGACTTAAGAAATTCGTCAAAAAGCCCTAAGTAAACCGTATTGGCGTTCATCCGTGTTCATCCGCTGATATCTGCGGTTTAAAACTCTCAACTTTAGATGGTAGATTGGAGAAAGGAGGGCGATACACTCGAATTGCCTCAATAGGAAATTTCCCATCTGTTTCGGGGACGATTTCGAGGGTGTGTTTGGAGTTGCTCAAATTCTGAGCCAATGTTGTAGAATACTCGCGGCTTGAATCTGCAATTTGTGGCGGAACGTATGAATCAACAAACATTGGTCGCACCTGCCAGGAAATCTCAAAGCCTTTAGGTATCGGTTTTTTAGAGTATTCATAAGAATTTTTTAGCCACCAGTTTATCGGTTCAATCACGACGCGGCCCGAGTTTGAGACAAACATTTCGTCGTTTGTACCGCTGCCGTCGTAACCTGTTTTAGAACCTACAACGTCAAATTTAAACTTGCTGGCGTCGCTGTTAATCTCAGTAATTACGGCTTTCCAATCTTCGACGATTAGCGGTTTTTGGCTGGATACTTGGATGATGGCCGGCCAAGGAACGCCAGGACTAGCGCTAGGTCTGGTGATGCTGTAAAGTTCAGGAAATTCTGAGGGTTTTTTGCCGTCGATCGCAATTTTAGCAGAAATCGCGCCGCCGTTGAAGGTTTTATCGGCGATCGCATCTATTCTATTTCCTTCAAATTCTAAAACCAACTTGCCATCTTGCCACTTAACATCCCTGCCAACTGTATAGGTTTTCACTAAATCCTGCGGCGGTTGAGGAGAATTTTGCCTGTATCGCAGGTGCGGTTTTATGAGAGCAGCTAGGAGAAAATTTCCCCAATCGTTGAGGTGAATGTTGTCACTCAATAGCTGTTTGGGCTGCAAGCGATTATCTTTCAAATACCGCAGCCAAGGTTCACGAATTTCGGCTATTTCGCAGCCGTATTTATCTGCCAACTCAGGCAGCCATTTAGTAGAATGAGTGTTGTGCCATTCGTATCTGCTGACTGAATTGGGATCGTCGCTGTTGCCTGTCGGCATCCAGTCGATGTGGTCTGAATGCAAGAGTATTTCGCTAGCAGTGCGGCTGCGGACATTGGCAATTATGGCTTCGTAATCTTCATCGCCTCCGTAGACGTGAAAAATTAGTAAGTCTGGATAAAAAGGATACAAATCGTGTTCGCTGGGACGGATTAAAATCGGGGCGGCAAATCCTCCGAGCGCCCGATTTTCCACAATCAAATCTGCATTGGGAAATCGCTGTCTCAAATCATTCACTACATCTTTCCACCAATCTTGCTGAGTGATGGATTGACCGTAGAATAGGATACGCACTTGGCGGCGGTCTGTTGGAGTGCTAGCTGCAAGTAGCCCCATCGTCCTTTGAATCCTCGCTCCAAAACTAGCATTATTTGCAATAGGAGCGGGTGGGGGGAATGGCGTATCGGCAGCTATTTTTTTGATGAGCGGAACTAACAGAAAGCTCAGACACAAAAAAAGCAGCCACAAGTAGCGATAAATCTTGGATTTTCTGCTATTTCCTTGGTGTTTTGCCATTGTTTTATTTTTCCCTGTCCGTTTCACTTCGCTCAAGGCGACTGTGGGATGAATGCTACGCCTCTATCAGTAGCTGTAGCGTGCTTATGGGCGCACCTCACGAGTAGCTGTAGTGTAGGCTGTATGGAAATATATTACCAAATTGAGGGCGACAAAAAGTGATATAATGCCAGCTAATTAATTGCAGGAGATCGATCGCACGTCAAATGGATTACAAAACAGCCCGCAGTTTTCTGATCGACCAAGGAACCGCCCTGGAAACCAAGAAAAATCCCGACGCCTTCCTGATGCGTCTCAAACAAGGTCAACCGCCCGTACCCGGACAGGTGACATCGATTTTATTAGCTTTAAAAATATTGTTTGAAGGGCTGCAAGAATCTCCAATGCTCGATCGACAATTAATCTCGGCACTACATTTACTGTCAGTAGAAGGTTTGCAGCAATTTGAAGCTGGACTCCGCAGAGGAGTTTCTTGGCCACCGCTGCTGAAGGAAGACTTAAATCGAATTGCGATCGCAGTCAAGAATATCTTTTCCGGCGTCTGGCAATAATTAGCTCGGCAACCACCGATCTCTATACCACCGCCAGCAGACTCAAATTTTGATCATACAATACAAATTTTTGTTAAATATTCTGTTAATCTTGCTACATTTACCCTCAAATTGTGGCATCTTAATATAAGAATCGGTTCTAACAAGCAATTGGAGAAATTACTCATGAACGCCGAAGAAAAAGCTAGACAACTAATTGCACGAGAAAGGCAGCATAGCGAACACTTGCACGAATCTATGCTCAACCGTTCCTCCCACGAGCTAGAAACACATGGGGAGGGAATTGCTGAAGAAAAAGCCAGAGAATTAATGGCTCAAGAAAGGCAGCACAACGAACACCTGCACGACTCTATGTTAAGCCGTTCCTCCCAAGAGGCATCGATCGCACCCGATGACACTCACAAATAAATTTTGTTAACACAAGACTTACGGACACAAACCAAGAAACCGGGTTTTTATACCATTTTTCATACCATAACAAAGGGCTGTAAAAATGTTTTTGTATAAACAACCAGGTTTCTGCGTCCCGGAATACTTCAGCACAGCAAAACTATACTCAAATCGAGGAGGGTTTTAGGTGCAATCAAAACAGCCCCTGCTTGGTTGACAGCCGCTATCACCAACCTCCAAGTGCCAAATATAGCAAGAGAAAATGCCAGGTTCTACTCCTCGCGAAAGCTTTCGAGGGATGCCAAAAGAGCTGGCAGTCCCGCTAGCGCGGCCGACACCAAAGCCTCATCTTTGTAAACTCGCGATCGGAGAATACGGGTACTTTTAGACGCAGAGGTGAAAGAGCCTCGCCGTTGGGAATCTCCGGTTTCAACCCGCCCTAAATTTTTTGTTTCTCGGGTCACGGAAAACATAGCAGTATCCTCGCAGTATCGTCAATTAATCCCTAAATATGCGCCCGTAAAATTTCTCACGGCTTGCTGTATGTTTCTATTATTACTCAGATAGGTAACAGAGATGAAACCATGAAATAATTATTCACGATAGCTAGGGATCAACTTAAACTGCTTAACAGCTTTTATTAATTTGTTACACGGCGCGCGTTTGTTTCAGCCGATCGCCCACAGCGACTCAGCCACCAGGCAGCAAAATCACCGATTTCACAAGAGGAACGCGGATCAATGATGCTAACTCTTAGTCCAGCAACAGTTATAAGTCAAATCAGACCGACTGTCGAAAGCTTGCCCGACGGAGACTACCGCTACCGAGACTCCTTTGCGATCGATCGACCTTTCAGAGAAATCCAATTTCGCAAACAAGACAGATACATCACCGGCAGCTATTCAGACAAACGCACTGGCAAAAGTTACTGCTTCCGGGGAATCCCCCAGCACAACAACATTATTAACATCACGGTAGCGATCGAAATTTCCCCAAAAACAGCACAGCAAACCCAGTGGAAATTAGCACCGGGAAACCCGATTAATTTCGACAAGCTTGATCCGCTGCAAGCTGGGCCGGGATTAGAATTGTACAAATGTTTGACAGCATTTTTACCAAAATTGAAGTAGTCATCAGCCAACAGCCAACCGTCAACAGTCAACCGTCAACAGTCAACCGTCAACAGCCAACAGTTAACTCCCTAAGAACCAGCATTTGCCAATTCTTCCCGCAGCATTTCCCGGTAGACTTTCGGCAAACGAGAACTCATAGAATTGTTCTCAATTCCATATCCCAAACTCGTCCAAGTTCCCGAAAGCATCTGCAATACCTCAGTTAATCTTTCCTGCCGCAACATCTCAGAAATATCAGCTTTCCAAAACTTGCGATCGCTCAACCAAGCATAAACCACAGCATCCTGATCTTCTGGTTTAAAACTGTAATCTTCCCAGAATAAAAAATTAGCACGACGCGCCTGATAGCGCTTAGCCTTCTCCTTCCAAGTCGTAGTCAGAAATTGATACCTGCCCGCTGCCGTAGTACACTTGCCTCGATTCGGGCCATTAACAATCTTCACGCACCAGTCAGGATGGCGGCTCAAATCTAATATATATTTGCCACCGTAAACAACGTGATAAGGGCGAGAAACATTCGACTCGCTAGCAGAAATAGTACGCATCAGTGCCCGAATGTAAGGATCGCCGGTTTTCATAGCCAGCGGCGGCAATTTTCCCACCCCGCTTACCGACTGCGACAACTGCTGATTTCCCCGCAAACTGTCAACCAAAAAAACACCGCTGCCAATCACAGCGCCGATTAAAAGTATAAATCCGAGGATTTGAATCTCTGATCGCCTCAGCAAACCTCTTTTTCGACGGCCCAATTTCTCAGCTTCTAGCCAAGTCATTTCCATTTCCGAAATTTCAACCCATTTTCGAGCCACCCGCATCCGGCGCACCCGAAAATCATATTGATATAGCGGCGCGGCTAACAGCGTTAAACTCGATAAAACTCCCGCCAATTTGCTCAACCAGAAATCGAATTCACCGGCTATGGCAACATTTGTCAGAGTAGATATTCCTGTTAGTAACTGAGCCGGATCGATCGAGCGCGCTGGCCAATAAAAAATCGCAAGTTGCACCAACAGCGACAGATTAAAGGCAAAAAAAATCACTACAACAGCATTCAAGCCTTCTCGCAAGTGCGATCGAATACCAGTGTGCCTGCGCTTGAACTTGCGCGCAACGCGAAAGCGCCCCGGCAGCATAATTAGTAAGGGATTTAAGATTTTGACGGCGAACAAATGAAAAACAAAAAACACAGGCAACTGAATCAGCCAAGCCGCCAGCAGTAGAGTCAGAAAGCCGATATCGTCGCTGACAAAAGGAATGCCCCTGCGAAGGACAAAACTAAAACTCAGAGCGAGAGCAAATGCCCTTAACCACGAAATCGGATAGGGGAACCAAGCTGGCCACTTGAGAGTTTTCATGCTAGAAGAGAGAAATTTCAACGGCGAATCGTAAAACTATTAAGATTTTGCCAGATTTGGCGATCGGAAAATTGTTGTAGGGTGCGTCAGCCCAAATCTTTGACCCAAATCACATATTGCACCATTCTCGATAAGCCTTTTTTGGGCGGCCAGGATGCCCACCCCACAAGAAAATGCACTTTTTGTTGTGGAACAGGCATCTTGCCTGTTCTTGACAATGGTGCAACATCTCATATCATTTCCGGTTACACTCATACATGATGTTGACGGTTGACTGTTGAGAGTGAACAGTCAACCGTCAACAGTCAACAGTGAACTCGAATTTACTATTCCGATGCTAACGGATTTGATATCAGATCCAAATCAAAGTGTTTTTAGTCTGACGCACCGAACCCAAGCGACGCTAATTCAATCAAATCACACTGGCAAACAACTCCTCAAAACTTTTTTGCGGAGCCTCCGACTTCGCCACAATTTCCACAACCTTGTTGCGAGAAGTCGGCTGAAACAGCGCCTCCACGCACACTTGGGCTACCTTGGTGCGGGGAATGCTGCTCTCAAACATTTTGTCCGCACCAGTCATGACGATCGCATCTGAATTATCCTCATTTTTGAGACCGCCCGGACGGACAATGGTATAAATCAAGCCACTTTTTTGCAAATACTCCTCGGCTTGCTTTTTCCAAACCAGAATCAGCCAGAACAAATTCAGCGGGTGAAAAAACTGAGAGACGCACAGAGAAGTCACAAGCACAAAATGCTCAAT
The DNA here is from genome assembly GCF_036701795.1 of Microcoleus sp. N9_A1. Lineage (NCBI taxonomy): Bacteria > Bacillati > Cyanobacteriota > Cyanophyceae > Oscillatoriales > Microcoleaceae > Microcoleus > Microcoleus sp. N9_A1. Next base: position 138,703 of record NZ_JAUBRI010000007.1, on the reverse strand, counting down.
TCCCTTAGCCTTAGCTGCCTCCACCAAATTTTTAGTACCTTCAAAATCCACCTTGTAAGGCGCTGTCGGGTCAAAACCAGGGGCCGCCCCTGTCGCGCACAGCAATACCGTACTGTCGCCGATGGCATCGCCCAGGGAAGTCGCATTTAATACATCCCCAGTCACTAACTCAGCCTCCGGTGGTAAAATTTGTCTAGCTGTCTCTAGATTTCGGACTAAGGCGCGCACGGGAATACCTCGCTTGACCAATTCTGCGACGATGCGGCGGCCAGTCTGACCTGTGGCTCCTGCTACAAATGCTTTCATAAGTCGAGTTATGCTGAACTAGGGTAAGTTTTGTTACTATCAATTTCTCAATTGTAGGGAGGAAACTCCCTTAACACATCCCCAACCGGATCGATCGGTGCGTATTACAGGAGAGTATAGGATGAAGCAAGATTCCGCTGAATATCAAACTTTTGAAGCTTCTGACGAAAATTACTACCCAGATGCGAGTTTCCGACAGCCCGAAAGTGGAAGCGCGGATGCAGGAGAGGAAGTTGAGCCGATTTGGTTTCACACGCATTTTGAAGACAGCATGGAGATGTACGCCGATGCGGAGACGGTGGCGAAGCATTTGAACAACCACAAGACTTGGTTTTGCCAGTGCGCTTCGCCGATGAAGGCCCAGCCGCTCGGCGAAAACGGCTACGATTTATTAATCGGGCGTTTTGGGGCTTTCGGCTACCGTGTTGAAGCGAGAATTGGTTTAGAGTTGCTGCCGCCTGACACTGAAGGCTGCTATTTGATTAAAACTATTCCGGTTCCGGATTATACCTCGCCTGGGTATGAAGTGGATTTTCGATCGGCAATGAAGCTAGTGGAGATACCGTCTCAGGAGTTTGCCGCCGATTGGCCGAGTGCGGAACGTGCTAAGCTGCCGCCTGCGATTACCAGTGCTACGTGGAAGCTGGATTTGGCTGTGGGAGTTTGCTTTCCCAAGTTTATTCGATCAATGTCTCAACCTTTAATAGAAAAAACCGGCGATGCGCTTTTGGAAAAAATCATCAAACAAGTCAACCGGCGCTTGACTTATAAAACTCAGCTTGTTTTTCACGAAAGTTTGGGCATTCCTTTTCCGAAAAATCCTAAGAAACATTAACAATACTTACGCTCTAACTCACATTTGTAGGGTGTGCACTGCACACCTTACTCATAAGTGCGATCGTAATAACTCATACCATTGTAGATTTTCGACTTCGGCGTGAGCCCTCAGTCGAACTATTTTAGATCAAAGAAGTGGGAATAACTGATTGTGTATGGGTTGGAAACACGGGTCTACAGTTGCTTTTTTGAAACTGATATCATATCAATTCCTGTTGCACGAGCGAGATGACTGTTGACTGTTGACTAAAATTATGGTTGCGGGAAAACTGACTGTTTGAACATTTGAACAATACCGATGCCACCCAAAACGAGAGCACTTCCTTCGCGTGCTTAGGGCGCACCTTACCCCTGTTTTATTGAATGCAATATTTGCTTGACCAGTTAATCGAAATAACCAAGTTATTGCTAATACAGTTTAAGGGTAAGGTCTTAACAGTTGACAGTTGACAGTTGACAGCTTGCCCTGAGCTTGTCGAAGGGTTGACTTCGGAGTGCGAAGTTTTTAGGCAGGGGATTTAAGCCCCTGCCTAAAAACAATCCACCTAAAGGTGGGGGCTTAAATCCCCTGTGCTTTGGTTATTGCATTTTGAAATATGCTCTTTTATTATCACAAAGATTAGTTTTTATTATAGGTCAATTGAACACAGGGTTGGGCACAATAGTTTCAAGTCAGATGCCATCAACTTCGACAGCATTGTTATTGAAAAATTGTGCTTCTGTCATAATGCTTTCCATCCTTATTGCCTCATGATTAAGCAGTGTAGCCGATGCAGTTCAAAGGTTGCTCCGATCGCCCTCCGAAACCAGCAAGTGTCTCAGATCACAAGGCAGATAGATCGCTCTCACTGCCCAAAAACTTAAAATTATGTAACATTAAGTAAAGAGTTATCAAACAACTCTTGCCATATCCCTAGAAAGTTATGACAACAAAACTAAGAGCTACAGACACAGAAAAAATGGAGAGAGACTGGCAGCAGTTGAGGGCAGACCAAGAACTGATTCTCAATCAAGTAGACAATGCGATCGCTCTGTTCGACTCGTCTGACTGCTTAGTTTTGTTTAACAAAAAATTGGCCGGAATCTGGGAACTGTCCCCAGAATGGCTGGAAACAAAGCCGAAGTGCCACTTGCTGTTTGCGGAAATTGTCGATCGGGGTTACTTGTCCGTTCAGCAGTGGCAACAGTTTCAGCAAGCACTGGAAAAATCTCAGGATGAAAGTTTATCATTTTATTTCGAGCAATCCAATGGGGTTTGTTTGGAGGTGTGCGCCACAATTACCAACAGCGGCGGACGGCTGTTTACCTTTCGAGACGTTACGGTATACCAAAACTCCCAAGCTAGCTTGAACGCAGAAGTCCGGCGGCTGACATTTCTGTTAGGTTTAACGGAACGGCTGCAAAACTCTGACAGTTTGCAAGAAATAGGTCAGTTTGCCCTCACCTATCTTGTAGAGGCAATGAATGCAGCTTTCGGAGACGTGAAAGTGATTAGTGGCAAGGGAAATGACCGGCAAGCGACGGCGATTTACAACCAAGTTTCTACTCAATTTCTGGCTAGTTACGGGGAACCAGTCGCCGCAGGAATGCAAGAATTGCTCGACAAAGGTATTCCCTACGGCACAGGTTTGCTGTGGGAAGTGGTGAAAACTGGTAAACCTTTGTTTGTCGAGGATTATGCCCAACATCCCAATGCCGTGCCGGAATTTCGCCATCCGGGAATCGGACAACTGGGCATTTTTCCGATCGCATCTACCGACGGCACGATTATCGGAGTCCTGACGCTGGAGTCCCGCAACGTCAAAAAACTGCAAGCCTCCGTCCACCAAGAAGTGCTCTCGGCTGCTTGTCGGACACTGGGGGCGGCGATCGAGCGGGCTCAGACACAAGAAAACCTGCGCCAAGTTAACGAACAATTAGAGTATTCTTCTCAGTTAAAATCGGAGTTTTTGGCCTCCATGTCCCACGAATTGCGGACGCCTCTCAACAGCATTCTCGGCTTTTCTGACTTGCTGCTGCGGCAAACAGCCGGACAGTTGAGCGATCGACAAATCAACTATGTAGAATTGATCGAAAAAAGCGGCCAGCACTTGTTGCAGCTAATCAACGATATTCTCGATCTTTCTAAAATTGAAGCGGGGAAAATAGAACTAAACTTACAGCCTGTTCGCGTTCAAGAACTCGCGACAGACTGTCTGAAGATGATGCAGCCACGGGCAGAAAAAAAGCGGATAGCTTTATCTTTAGAACTCGACTATCGCATTACTAAAGTTTGGCTCGACGAACGGCGAGTGCGACAAATTGTGATTAATTTACTTTCCAATGCCATCAAATTTACCCCCGAACAGGGACAAGTTAAACTCAGCGGGCGTCTAGTCTACGGCAGTGAAATAAACGGCGACTACCGGCCGGATTGTTCTCCTATAAATGCCAGCACTCCTTATTTTTGTTTTGAGGTACAAGACTCCGGCATCGGCATTCCTCAAGACCGCTGGCACTTGCTATTTCGACCTTTTCAACAGGTGGATTCTTCCCTGACTCGGCGGCATGAAGGTACAGGTTTGGGTTTGGCTTTAACTAAGCGTCTGGCAGAATTGCACGGGGGAACTGTTTCTTTTCAATCGGTTTGCGATCGGGGAAGTCTTTTCCGCGTTTTGCTGCCGTTGACGGAGATGCGTCAACAGTTGGGAAACTTTGCTTCTTGTGCTTTGGATACCAAGTTAGTTCCTGCTTCTGCGATCGCATTACCACTTGGCAGCAAGCAAATTTTGGTTGTCGAAGACCAGCCTTTTAACCAAATGTTAATTTCGGAGGTGATGGAATTGGAGGGGTTCGGGGTAGAGATTCTCGCGGATGGGAAGGCGATGGTCGATCGTATCCTTGCTGCCTCTACTGCGCCGGAGTTGCTGCCGGATTTGATTTTGATGGACATTCAATTGCCGGATGTTGACGGCTTTGAGTTGATGCGGCGAGTTAAGGCAGATCCTGTATGGGATTCGATACCGATGATTGCGGTGACGGCGATGGCGATGGCCGGCGATCGCGATCGATGTTTGGAAGCTGGCGCTTCGGCTTATTTGAGCAAGCCGCTGGATCTGAATTTGGCGATCGCTACTATCCGTTCTTTTCTCAGCTAACAATAATTATTTGCAGTTCCAGCACGGCCATTGATTACAGGTTATAACCAGAAAGGTTAAACTCAATAGTAGATAAATATCTATAGGACTTGCGTACACTTGCCTCCGAAACCCGGTTCCTAAGAAAAATATCGAATTTAATAACCAGAAATACACGAATCAACCAGGTTTCGAGCATCTACACGCGCCAGTCCACAGCTAAATTCAATATATATCATATTCCATGTCAAACAAGTCGCCCTGCATCATGTTGGTTGATGACGAGCCAGCTAATCTGATTTTACTGGAAGAGTTATTGCACCTGAATGGATACGCCACAGTATCGGCGCCATCTGGCGATGAAGCGCTCTCCCTCGCCCGCGCCTCTCGACCCGATTTAATTTTATTAGATATTATGATGCCGGATATGGACGGTTTTGATGTGTGCGATATCCTGCGGAAGGATACGGCATTGCAAACTGTACCAGTGATTTTTTTAACTGCCCTCGCTGACGATATGTCTCGCATCAAAGGGTTAGAAATGATGGCCGATGATTATTTAACAAAGCCTTTTAACAGTCGTTTGTTGCTGGCAAAAGTGGAAAATATTTTGCAGTTGAGTCAAATGCGATCGCAAGCTGTAACTTCCCAATTCCACCAGCAGGTAAAAGAGCAAAGCAAACGCCAAATCGCCGCAGCTTGGGAAGCCAACGAATATCTTTCAGAAAAATTTCAGCTATTTGTGCCAGAGCAACTTCTCGGACGAATTGCGCCACAGGGAATAGAATCTATTCAGTTGGGCAATGTCACACAAGAAGAGTTGACTATTTTGTTTTGCGACATTCGCGGGTTTACTACGATCGCAGAATCTCAAGCCGCACGCGAAACCTTTGAATGGTTAAACGCTTTTTTTACTAAAATGAACGAGTGCATAACGTCTCACGCCGGGTTTATTGATAAATACCTAGGCGATGCAATCATGGCAGTATTTGACAGGCCGAATTCTCACGCTATGGATGCGATCGAAGCCGCAGTAGCAATGCAAGAAACTTTGCAAGAATTTAATGCCAGTCGCCACCAATACAATTTAGAATCTCCAGTCAATATTGGTACGGGAATTAACACAGGTATCGGCATGATCGGCACTTTGGGTTCCGATCGCCGCATGGACTCTACAGTCATCGGCGATGTGGTAAATACAGCTTCTCGGTTAGAAAATTTAACTAAAATATACGGCTGCCAAATTATTGTTAGCGAAAATGCCATTGTTCATGCGAGAGAATTTCTAAATGGCATAAGTTCCAACTCCCACTCAAAAGAAAGTCTATTATTAAAGTGCGACTTGGAAGTGGACACACAGGAGAGTATTATTTCTACTTCTGGGGCGACTGCTGCTGACTCCCCTTTGCCCAGCAACAATTATTACTATCGCTGGATCGATCGAGTAATCCCCCGCGGCAAGCAGCAAGCTATTGAAATCTACGAAATCTGGGCTGCCTCCAGTCCCGACTCTGAAGCAAAGCAGCTTACCCAGGTTTTATTTGACAAAGGAATTCAAGGATGGCAATCCGAAAGATTTGTCGCCGCCTTGGGATATTTTCAGCAACTAATCGAACAAAACCCTGCCGATACAGTCGTCAGTTTTTATATAAACCGTTGCCAGGAAAAACTAGGTTTTCTACCTGCAAATACCAGCTCAGAAAGATTTAACTTTTAGGGCGGGCTAGAAGCCCACCCCACAATAGTTTAGATCTCTTAAAAAAGTCGCTAACTATCGTGCATTGTATCTGCGTTGCGTCTGTGCTTTCCCTATGAATGAAAGATTTATCCAATAAGTCTACTCTAATTGGAGTTAGCATCAAACAGTCGTCAAAACTTGCTCTCTCAACTTCCCGATCAACTCATTAACCCCCCCCGTATTCAAACGGTAACTCAGAGGATGACCGATTAAATAAGCTGAACTTTCAAACAAAACATCAATTTCCACCAAACCATTTTCTCGCAAAGTTTTGCCAGTCGAAACCAAATCCACAATGGCCTCCGACATACCCGTAATCGGCCCTAACTCCACAGAACCGTAAAGTGGCACAATTTCCACCGGCAAATTCAAATTGTGAAAATATTCCCTTGCACAGTGTACGAACTTAGAAGCAACTCTACCGTGAGGAGGCAAATCCACAGTTCGTCGATAAGAACTAGATTCCTTCACCGCCACCGACAGCCGACATTTCCCAAATTTTAAATCAATTAAATTGGCCACTTTCGGCTTTTTTTCCCGCAAAACATCATAGCCAGCAATCCCCAAATCTGCTTGACCGTATTCCACATAAACAGGTACATCATGCGTCCTTACTAGCAAAGCTTTGGCAGTGCCTGTCGGGTCATAAATTTGAAGTTGTCGGTTAGAGGAATCGAGAAAAGCACTGAAGTCTAATCCAACCGATTTAAACAGCCGAATACTATCTCCTAACAATCCGCCTTTGGGAAGTGCAACAGTAATCATGTCAATTCTTAGAGGGTAAATTTCTTAATTGGGGAAGGTGGCAATCGCGGTACAAGCAGAAACAGCTTTTACCAAACTCAGAATAACACATAGAGTTCATAACGAAAAATAAATTTCGGGTAGTGCTCGATCCTTTGTTTGGGTATATATTATATTTAGTCAGTTTTTTCAAGGGCGGTCAGTATGGAAAACAATCAAGAGTTTGAGAGTCAAGAATTTGACGGAGAATTTCACAGTGTAGACCCGGATTCCCTGAAAATTACAGTAGATGAAATCCTCTCAGGCCGTGGTGTAGAGGCCGAGGAAATGGATTATACAGTAGCCGTACCTACCGCTAACGATGTCAAACTCGACCGACACAGATCATTCAATGCCAAATCAGGTGTGTTCGATCAAGCCCCCCGATCGCCGTTTGCAGAAAAACGCGGAACGCTGGGAGGCTGTTAATGTAAAATGCTTGCAGAGGCTGGTGCAGAGAACTGGGCGATCCTCTTCGAGGATCGTCATTCAGTCTCACGTCTTTGTGTATTCAAATCTAAAACTTAAAATTGCACGGGCGATTGCAAATAGCTAACAGCTACATTATGACCAAATTGACTCTGGTAATCGGCAACAAAAATTATTCCTCTTGGTCGCTGCGCGCTTGGCTGGCGATGAAACAAGCTGGACTGGAATTTGCCGAGGTGAGAATCGCCTTAGACTGGCCTACAACGCATGAAGAAATTCGGCGCTATTCTCCCTCGGGAAAAGTGCCAGTTTTAATCGACGGCGACTTGAAAGTGTGGGAATCTTTAGCAATTTGCGAATACGTTGCCGATCGCTACGCGCACCATTTGTGGCCGACAGATGTAGCGGAACGGGCGATCGCCCGTTCCATCTGCGCCGAAATACACGCGGGGTTCCAAAATTTGCGCCAAAATATGCCGATGGACTGCCGCAACCGCTATCCGGGAGAAGGGATGACTCCCGGTGTAGAAGCAGAGATCGATCGCATCTTTAGCATTTGGCGCGAATGCCGTCAAAAATTCGGAACAGGCGGCAATATGTTGTTCGGAAAATTCACAGTTGTTGATGCTATGTTTGCCCCAGTTGTGATGCGTTTGGTCACCTACGGAGTCAAATTAGATTCAGTAGCAAAAGCTTATGCGGATGCGATTTTTGCCTTGCCTGCAATCCAGGAATGGGTAGCAGCAGCTTGCAGCGAATCGGAAAGTATTGCCCACTTGAAAATTTAGCACAAATCAGTTTACTTAACTTGAGATCTCAAATTTCAAGTCTCAAATATGAAATCAGGATGCGGATTCTTTTAGTTGATGATGAAGTTGAATTGACTGACCCTTTGAGTCGAGTTTTAACCCGCGAAGGTTATATCGTTGATGTGGCATTCGATGGAGAAAGTGGCAGCAATTTAGCCATGCAGGGCAATTACGATTTGCTAATTTTGGATTGGATGCTGCCGACACAAACCGGACTAGCAATTTGCCAGAAGTTGCGATCGCAAGGACGGAGTACGCCAGTGCTATTTCTCACCGCCAAAGATACCGTAGACGATCGCGTACAAGGACTCGACGCCGGTGCAGACGACTATTTAGTCAAACCTTTTGAACTGCGAGAACTGCTAGCCAGAGTCCGCGCATTACTGCGGCGGCCTCCTACTTTTGATGCCGAGGTTGCTGTCGGGCGGCTGCAAGTTGCAGATTTACAGCTAGACTACGACAATCAATTAGCTTATCGGGGCGATCGCACAATTGATTTATCAGAAAAAGAATGTCAGTTATTAGAATACTTAATGCGCCATCCCGGTCAATTGCTAACACACGAACAAATCCACCAGTATTTGTGGAGTGAAGCAGAAAAACCCAGCAGCAATGTATTAGCAGCTCAAATTCGCCTGCTGCGCCGCAAAATAGAAGCACCGGGCGAATCTGTGCTAATTCACACAGTCTACGGCAGAGGCTATCGCTTTGGAGAAGCCAGCTAATAATAATAGAAATTGTACCCAATTCCTTTTTTTACCCACTCGCGAAGCCGAAGCTCCTTCTTGCTTCTGCCCTCTGCTATATTATTTATTATCGGGAAAGTATGCACCCTAAACCAGCCTTTACGTATCTTGACAAACCAAAGTAATTACTGTCACCTCCGGGGGACAAAATAGCCTTCCCGGCGAATAAGTTCCCAAACCCCGATTCACGTACAGCAAATTACTCCCCACCTGATGCAAACCGCTAGCCCATTCCCAGTGAGTAACTACTCGATCGCCAGCCGACAGAAAAGGAATCAACTTTCGGATTGGTTGAGGAATCAAATAGCCAATTTTTCTGACCCAAGCGTACAAAGGCCCGATACCGGGAATAACAATTTGGCCGCCGTGAGTATGCCCAGACAACTGCAAATCAATCCGCCAATTTTGCAGCTTTTCAGCAGTATCAGGATTGTGAGACAATACAATCCGAGGAATCGCGGGATTTATTGATGCCATTACAGGTTGAGGCGCAAAATCGCCCGACCAAAAATCTGCCAACCCAACTAAAGCCAATTCTGACCCCAAGGGATAGATTGCTTCGTTGTACAAAACCCGAATCCCAACGCTATTTAAAGCATTAGCAACCTCTTTTTTTGCCCCCGGCCAATAGTGGTCGTGATTGCCCAAAACCGCGTAAATTCCTACTCGACTTTGCAAGTTTTTCAATCGCTGCACTAAGCCGTAAATAGGTGCGGGATCGTAGGTAATAAAGTCACCAGTTAAAAAAATCATGTCTGGTTCGGCTTCATTTGCCGCCGCAATCGCCTCTTCTAGCAACCATTCCGACAGCCGAACCCCGTCATAGTGAAAGTCAGTAAGCTGTACAATTTTAGTAGCGGATAAATTTGCTGGAAGATTAGCGATCGGTATTGTTAAATACTCTATTCGCAGTTTCCCAGTTAATAACCTGTGCATAAATCTAAGGTTTATTGATGACAGAGCGCCACCTCTAGCTTAGCAAATAAACAGGCAAGACTGCAAAAGTAGATATTCTTCCCTTTTCCTCCTGTCATCTGACTAATGACTAATAATTGCTGACTAATGACTACAATTATAGATGCAAAAACTGGGATTACGTCAATAGAATTTAAACATAAATTCCCGATCTTCATTTAGGATTTATTGCAAAATTGTTTGGGTTTTACGTCCCCAACTACTACAGCATTTTTATAATATTATGACTTGCGTAACAATCTGTTTAAAACGCTATCAATCCTCCTCAGACTGCGATTACCAAAAAAAATTGGTTTAAAGCCGGAACCCATAAGCGGGAGAAATTAAAAGAAGACTATTCATTACTCCAATCCTCTTCCTTCCAGGTAGAGGTCGCTATCTTGCGGTCAACTGTCAACTGTCAACTGTCAACTGAACCGCCCCGCATCTATATTCTTTTAGCGTCAAAGCTGAAATTTGTCTCGCATCCCCATCGCATAGGCTTACCACGGGGGGGGATTGCTCCTACCAAACACTATCTCATCACTAATGATTTATTACTGAGTAGGTGGAAATAAACATGGCTTGGGGGAGACCGGGTTTTGCATTAATAATAAACTGTGGCTAGTATATATTATTGCCTTAGCCGCCCCTAATATCTTTTATTTTTGGTCGCGTCTGCCTACTTGTTAACTAATAACTTTTGACGAATCTCGCTTCTTCTCAATATATTGCTGGTGGTAATCCTCTGCCATATAAAATTCAGCAGCAGGTTTGATTTCGGTGGCAATATCTTTGTCGTATTTACCGGAAATTTGCAATTTTTGTTTGGATGCGCGAGCGGCTTTTTCTTGTTCCCAATTGTGATAAAAAATCACAGACCTGTACTGTTCGCCTCTGTCGGGGCCTTGGCGATTGATTTGGGTTGGATCGTGACAGTTCCAGAATACATCTAGCAGTGCTTCGTAACTCACCTGCGATCGATCGTACTCCAAGAGCACAGATTCAGCGTGACCAGTGACTCTGGCGCAAACATCCAGGTAGCAGGGATTCGGCCAGTGACCTCCTGTGTAGCCCGCAGCAGTCGAGACGACACCCGCAACGGCGCGAAACTTGTGTTCCACTCCCCAAAAACAACCGGCGGCAAATGTGGCTTTTTCCATTGTGTTATTCATCGTATTGGGATAAAACTTGGCACTAAATTATGCTTGACATATTCCCATTAGTGTGCATTCCCAAACTAATCGCGGTTGTACGTAGTTTAGCAAATATTGTCGTGCTTTTTCCAAGGGTTCTAAGGGCGATCGACTAATTCCCCCTGCCAAAAATTGCTGCCAGTAACAGTGTTGTAAATAATCGATCAACCACAACTGAGATTCAGTATCTAAAGTTTTATCAATTTCCTTGGCCAATTCCAAAGCAGACAGCAGATTTTGAGGCAACTGCTTCACCTTTTGCAGCAAATCATCGGGTATTGATTGCAGTTGCTGCCAAATAGCAATTGCCTCCCCAGGACTGCCCTGAGCCATCCCCAGTACCTCGGAATGATCCAAAATATCCGCGAATCCCGCTTGCTGTAAAACTTGTGCCATTGCTTCGGGATTCAGCCGAGAAAATTGGATTTTTTGACAACGGGAAATCAAAGTTGGTAGCAAATTTTCCACTGTCGGAGCAATTAAAATTAGCGCTGCTTTTCCCGGTTCTTCCAATGTCTTCAATAAGCCGTTAGCGGCTCCCTCACCCATTGTTTCTGCTTGTTCCAAAACTACGATAGAACGCGCCGCTTCTAGTGGCGGTCGGCTGAGAAAATTACCAATTTCTCGAACTTGTTCTAAACGAATTTGTGGTGGTGCTTTCCGCTTTAAACCGGCTTCCTCTGCTTCCTTTGGTGTAAGCCGTTTGCCTTGGTTCATATAAGTTGGTTCTACCCAAAGTAAGTCTGGATGATTGCGCTGCTGCACGCGATTTTGTACAGAGGCTATGAGTCTGGTTTCGGGAAGATTGGCTGAGAATAAAAGCTCGATGAAACACTGAGCAGCTAAACTTTTGCCGATGCCGTTAGAGCCGACGAATAAATAACCAGGAGCAATTCGGTTTTGCTCGACTGCTTGTGTTAGCAATTCTACTGGTCGCTCTTGTCCGATTAATGATGTGAAATAATCCATGTGACAGTTGACAGTTGATAGTTGACAGTTGATAGTTGACAGTTGACAGTTGATAGTTGACAGTTGACAGTTGATAGTTGACAGTTGACAGTTGACAGTTGACAGTTGACAGTTGACAGTTGACAGCTTGCCCGAAGAGCGCAGTCGAAGGGTTGATAGTTGACAGTATTCAGTTGACAGAAGGAAGTTATTGTAGGGTGCGTCAGGGGCGCTGAATGTAATGACTACCTATTCAAGAATTTTGCCCTGATCACTACCCTATGGTGAGTTAGTTACAACGAAGAAACCGGGTTTTTCCTCGAAGTTGAGGATTTTTAGCAAATATTTCGTAAAAAACCCGGTTTCTGGCTATCTATGTAAGCTTATTTTCAGAATTGGTATTATTTAAATATCCCCAAGCTTCTAACCTACGAGTTACAATAGTTTGAATTTCCTGAGCGACTTCATATTCAGGCCGATCGCCATTTATGCGGACAATTCGAGATTTATTTGACTCGGCTAACTCCGCAAAACCTTGCTGCACAAGGTGGTGAAACTTCAAATCAGCTTGCTCGATCCGATCGCGCTCTCCCCTAGCCTTTACCCTCGCCAAACCCGCCTCCACATTAATATCCAGCCACAAAGTCAGATCGCTTTCCAAGCCGCCGGTGGCAATGTCATTCAACTGCTTAATTAAATTTAAGTTAAGACCGCGGCCGTAGCCCTGATAAGCGATCGTAGAATCAGTAAAGCGATCGCATAAAACAATCGTTCCCTTCGATAACTCGGGTTTGAGAAAAGTTTCGACGTGTTGAGCGCGATCGGCAGCATACATGAGTAATTCTGCTCGATCGGATACAGATTCGCCCCCATCTTGTTTCAGCAACAAATGTCGCAGTCCCCTTCCCAACTCAGTACCCCCCGGTTCGCGAGTAGCCACCAAGCGGACTGTCAAAAAGTAACTTGCTTGCAGGAACTGTATCAAGCGCTGCATTTGCGTAGTTTTACCCGCACCTTCTACCCCCTCAAATACGATAAGTTTGCCCTTCATTGCCCTAACTTTCCATCTAAATAAAATAAATCCATATTGTTCTGTTCATCTGTTCTAGGTTCGGTATGATAATAAAGTCTAAATGCCTCACGGCTGGAGTTTTTTATGGCTCGCTATACTGGTTTTTTTATCGTTGCCGTTCCGATCGACCGTCTCCGTCAATCCCTGATTGAAATTTTAGAGTCATGCAATCTTGATATTATCTACAATACAGGAGATTCCGTCATGGCTCGCGAGCTTCCAGGTCAAGTTTCGATTGCTAAACTTGTCACTGCAGAAGTCCTAATTGAGAAAAACACGGCCAGCGACTCAGAGGTTCGCATGAACTTCGTGATTAAAAACGAGGAACTACCGCTGCAAACCAATAACCACTGCCGTCAAATGTTCGAGCTAGTGAGTCGTTCAATTATGAACAACAATAACTGGCGACTCTTGGAAAGTATGGCACTCTAGCGATCGATCAGTCGATTTTAGATTGTAGATTTTAGATTGACTCTCGCATTGAATCAGGATCTTCTAACTAACGTCGAAACTTATGGGCTATCGACTCCTGGTGTGAGTGAGGGGCTGGTATCCGTATTGGGATGAGGTCATCTATCATTAGTTTCTCGCTAATGATAGATGACCTCCGACTTTTATCTGCAATCCCTAAATTTAAGCTCGAAATCCCCGGCGCAAAAACAAAGAATTTGTAACCACGCTAACAGAACTAAACGCCATAAATGCTCCGGCCGCCGCAGGACTGAGTAGAATTCCGGTTGCAGGCAGCAAGATACCCGCTGCAACCGGAATTCCCAGAGTATTGTAAGCAAAAGCCCAGAATAAATTTTGGCGAATCTTATTAAAAGTAGCGCGCCCCAGCTTGATCGACTCAACAACATCCATCAAAGCATTTCGCATCAACACAATTTGAGCCGTCTCAACCGCGACATCAGTGCCACAGTGCAAACCGATACCGACATCAGCTTGAGCCAAAGCCGGCGCATCATTGATACCATCTCCCACCACAGCCACTTTACAGCCTTGGGCTTGCAAACTGGCGATCGTCCTCGCCTTCCCATCCGGGCGCACTTCGGCAAAAACGTCAGCCGTCGCCAAACCTAGCTGCTGCGCCGTCGCCGCCGCCGCAGACGCCGTATCCCCCGTCAGCATCATCACCCGCAATCCCATGCCCCGCAAACGTTCCACCGTCGCCTTAGCATCCGGCCTCAGAGTATCTTTTAGCCCGATTACCCCCAGCAAAACGCCCCCAGAAGCCACGTAAACCGCCGTTTTGCCTTTGCAAGACCCCGACAATTCCGCAGCCACAGCGACCCCCTGCTGGCTCATCCACTCAGCATTCCCCGCGAACACCCGGCGGCCTTCCACCAAAGCAGAAACCCCGAATCCCGGTTCCGTGTAGAAATCCTCAGCAGCCAGCAGTGGCAAACCTTGCTGTTGAGCTTCCAGCAAAATCGCTGCGGCGATGGGATGACAAGCCCCCCTTTCCACCGCCGCCGCAATTTGCAGCAGTTTTGAGTCAACCCTGCCAGAAACTCCATCAATTGTGGAACAAACATCTTGTTTGTCTCCAGAAACTCCATCAATTGTGGAACAGGCATCTTGCCTGTTGCCAGAAACTCCATCAATTGTGGAACAGGCATCTTGCCTGTTGCCAGAAACATCATCAATTGTGGAAGCAACATCTTGCCTGTTTCCCAGATTAATATCCGAGTTCAAACCCAACTCAGAATTCTGGAAAATCGGCAAATAATCTGTGAGTGTGAGATTTCCGGTTGTCAGAGTGCCAGTCTTGTCAAAAACCACCGTATCTAATTGATGCACCCGTTCTAAAACATCACCACCGCGAATTAAAAGGCCGCGCTCCGCCCCGATGCCAGAACCCACTAAAATTGCTGTTGGGGTAGCCAGTCCCAAAGCGCAAGGACAAGCAATGACTAAAACTGCGATCGCCAATTTCAAACTTAACAGCAAAGGCGATTGATAATGAATAATTGGCAATTCATTTCCCATATTCATTGCCTCGTGTCCCATATTCATTGCCCCGTGTCCTAAAAGCACAGAAGGCCAAATATGAGTGCCGGCAAAATACCAAAATAGGAAAGTTAAAACCGATATCGCCATTACCCCATACACAAAATATCCCGCGACAGTATCAGCTAAATTTTGAATCGGCGCTTTGCGAGTTTGGGCTGCCTGCACCAAAGCCACCATTTGAGCTACAGTTGTTTCCTTACCGGTGCGAGTTGCGCGCATCACAACTGCCCCGGATTTATTGATAGTTCCCGCCGCCACTGTATCTCCTGGTTGCTTCAAAACCGGCATTGATTCGCCAGTCAGCATCGACTCATCTATCGTTGTTTTGCCTTCGCAGACTTCACCGTCTACTGGTATTTTTTCCCCGGGCAAAACTTGCAGCCATTCTCCGACTCGGACGCGATCGGCGGGAATTTCAATATATTGTGGATCGTAGACCTCTGATGTCGAGTTTAAAGGCAATTCTTGCGATCGCAAATCTAAACTCGGGAGTTTAAAATCAACTAAGCGGGCTTTCGCCGGTTGCAATGCGATTAAAGCTTGCAAAGCTGATGCAGCGCGCCGTCTGGCTTGCTGTTCCAGAGTTTTGCCCAACAAAATAAAGCCCAGCAGCATCACCGGTTCATCAAAAAAGCACTCCCATCCCATCCGTGGGAACAGCAGCGCCGCATTGCTAGCGGTGTAAGCTGTAACAGCGCCTAAAGCTACCAAAGTATTCATGTTGGGTGCATTTCGCCACAAACTGCGGCACCCGTCAACGATAATCGGGCGGCCCGGTACCAGCAAAGCTAGGGTGGCGAGTCCCCAGTGAAACCAAATATTGCTGAGAATTGGGGCTTTTGTGCCGAGTACGTGACCTAAACCGGATAGAATAATTAGGATCAGGGCGATCGTCAATTGCTTGATTTGCTGTCGAATTTCTTGCAGCCGCCGTTCAATTGTTGCCGCTTCTGCTTCCTGCTGATTTTCACCTGAACGAGACTGAGAGGGAAATCCATTATCAGTCAACTTTTTCGCTAAAGCTTCTGCATCGACAGTCCCCGGTTGACACTCAACCGTCGCGACTTCTACGGCCAAGTTAACGCAAGCTGAAATTACGCCTGAATACTGCATGAGTTGGCGTTCCACAGCTTTCGCGCAGCCGGCACATTTCATACCGCCGACATCGAAAGTAACAAGTTCTGGCGGTGATTCGTTAACTGGTAGGATTTCTGGTTGAATTTCGGGGATTGTTTTGGGCAAAAATTGCATGGTTTTTTTGGTATTGATTAGAATATTTCGCCACTTCTGAAATGGTTTAATGCACTGTTTAGACAAATGTCTATATTTTGATAATAGATAAATATTGTGCCATCTTCCAAAAGTGTTAGTTTTTTTTAATTCTTATTAGTTGCAGGCGGTTAAATCCGCAGCCCGTGAGGGGTTTTAACTACTGTAGGACTGCGAGTTTAATCCTAAGACGCACTTGGGACACGGTAGTGCTGTTTCCTTATTTGATATAATGAGCGAATTGCTTAGTTAGTATCCAGCTTTTATTTTACGAATTTAGCTATGACAGAAACACCACAATTTTATATTGTCAAACGTCCTGCTGGTAATTGCGAAATTTTGCCGTTGGCGGAGCCCTCGCAGAGGATCGCCCAACTCGAACAACAAAACCCTAGTATTATTGAAAAGTGGGGCCCTTACGATTCTGCCGAAGATGCCATTGCCCGCCGCATCGGATTAATTCGCGCCGGCAAATGCCAGCCGCAATGACGGATTGCGATTGCTTTCCTCTGAATCGCGAAAGCTAACGTGAGTCGCAATGACGCATGGCAAAAAATAGCGAAGCATTCGAGTTGAAAATCTTGGCTTTTAGCCGTAAATCTTCCCCCGAATGCTTTTTTAAACTGAAACCCTACACAGGTTTTCTACTTAGATTTAGAAGGCGCTGCACTCGGTTTTGCTTGCGCCGCATTCGGTTTAGGTGGCGCAGCATTCGGTTTCGCCTCAGCCTTATTGTTCCCGGTTTTACCAGTAACTTGCTTTGTCAAAACTTCCATAGCTTTCGCGTACTGCGGATCGGCAGTCGTAGCAATTTTATCGCGATCGCGCCTCAATTCCTGTTTTTGAGCGTCGGTGAGTTCTACCTTAAAATCCGGTTCAATCCCGGTCTTGTTGATATCAGTGCCCTTGGGAGTAAAATACTTGGCAATTGTCACCGCCAAACCGGCACCATTTCCCACGCCGCGTACTGACTGAACTAAACCTTTACCAAACGTCTTTGTTCCGACCAAAACCGCGCGTTTGTTGTCTTGCAAAGCACCGGATAGAATCTCGCTAGCACTTGCTGAACCGCCGTCTACCAGTACAACTAACGGTTTGTCTGTGAGCTCTGCCTTATTTGCAGTTTGTTTATCGGCCTCACCGACTCGATCGACTGTCGAGACGATCGTACCTTCTTTGAGCCACATCCGAGCAATTTCAATACTTCCGTACAGCAACCCGCCGGGATTGGAACGCAAGTCTAAAATATAGCCCGTCACCTTTTTCTGTTCCAAATCCTTAATTGCCGATCGCATTTCCGATGCAGCATTCGCACTGAACTGATTTAAGCGAATATAGCCGACTTCTCCGATGGGAGTTTTCTGCACCGACTTCCGCACAGGATGAATTTCAATTTTAGCGCGTTTCAGCTTAAAATCTAATTCCTTGCTTCCCCGCAAAATAGTCAGCGTCACCTCAGTATTCGCCTGGCCGCGAATCAAACTTACCGCCTGATTCGTATCCATGCCTTCTGTGCTCTTGCCGTCAATCTTAGTAATGATATCTTTTGCCAAAATACCAGCAGTAAAAGCAGGGGTATCTTCGATCGGCGAAATCACCACCAACTTTTTGGTTTCCTCATCTTGAGTCAACTGAATCCCAACTCCTGTCAGTTCCCCAGAAGTTTCAACCTGCATATTCTTGAACTCTTGAGGGTCCATAAACCGCGTATAAGGATCGTCCAGCTTCTTCAGCATTTCCCGAATTGCTTTGTAAGCTTCGTCGTCGCTGGTATAAGTCCGGTTCAAATAATCATTCCGCACCGCTTTCCAGTCAACCTGGTTAAAAGTGCCATCCACATAACTTTTGTCAATAATCTGCCAAACTTCATCAACTAACTCTTTAGGGCTTCCCCGAAAAGAAGCCAGAGATTTAGAACTGCAACCAGTGTTCGCAAGAGTTGCAGCAGTGAGTACCACTGCTGCTGCACTTAGAACAAGCCCTCGTTTTGTTATAACCATTTGTCTGACGCGCGGGAGGAAAAGAGTTCAGAATAATTACGCTCAATCTAACACAGGCAAGGCCCGCTCGCGTTTGGCGTACATATATTATCCCACTTTGCCTAGTTCTATTCAGGGCGGGCTAGAAGCAACGGCCCACAATAAGCTTGATCTTTTTTTTGTGGAACAGGCCCGAAAGCCTGTTCTTCGGGCGGGCTAGAACGCCAACCCCTCGTCCCCACAAGAAGCTTGATGTTTTGTGGAACAGGCCCGAAAGCCTGTTATTCGGCGGCTAAGGATCAACCCAGCGATCGTCCGATTTAATCAAATCAATCAATTCTGCCACGCCTCGGTCTTCCGGCACCTTCTTAATTTCTTCCCGGCCCCGGTAAAGCGAGATATAACCCGGTTGCTTCCCGACGTACCCGTAATCAGCATCAGCCATTTCTCCTGGGCCATTGACAATACAGCCCATTACTGCAATATCCAAACCGGTGAGATGCTTCGTCGCCTCTCTCACTTGGTGTAACACTTCCTCTAAATTAAACAAAGTGCGACCGCAGGAAGGACAAGCGACATACTCAACCATCGTTTTCCGCAGTCCCAAGGCTTGCAGAATGCTGTAGCAAACGGGAATCTCCTTTTCTGGCGCCTCTGTCAGCGAGACGCGGATGGTGTCGCCGATGCCGTCAGTCAGCAGCGGTGCCAGGCCTGCGGTGGATTTGATGCGGCCGTATTCGCCGTCTCCTGCTTCCGTGACGCCCAAATGTAGCGGGTAATCCATGCCGAGTTCGTCCATCCGGTGCACCATCAAGCGGTAAGCAGCAACCATCACCGGTGCGCGGGAGGCTTTCAGGGAAAGTACGATATTTCGGAAGTCGAGGGATTCGCAAATTTTGATGAATTCCAGGGCAGACTCTACCATGCCTTCGGGCGTGTCGCCGTAGGTAAACAGCATCCGTTCGGCGAGGGAACCGTGATTGACGCCGATTCGCAAAGCTTTGCCTTGGTCGCGCAGGGAAATTACCAGAGGTTCCAGGGTTTCGCGGATTTTTTCGCCAATTTCGGCGAATTCGCTGTCGGTGTATTCGCTTCTGTCGGCTTTCGGCTTCTCGAACACGTAAAGTCCGGGATTGATTCTCACTTTGTCTACGTGTTTGGCGACTTCCAGGGCAATTTTCATGCCGTTGTGGTGGACATCGGCGACGAGGGGCACGGGTTGGTAGGTGGCGTGCAGTTTTTGCTTGATTTCGGCTAAGGCTTTGGCGTGGGCCATGCTGGGCACGGTGACGCGGACGATTTCGCAGCCTATCTCGTGCAAGCGCCGTATTCCTGCGACCGATCCGTCGATGTCGAGGGTGTCTTCGTTAATCATTGATTGTACGACGACGGGGTTGCCGCCGCCGATCGTGACGCTACCGACTTTGACGGGTCGGGTTTTGCGGCGTTTGATGGTGGTGTCGAAGGTTGGTTCGGTGGTGAGGGTTTTAGTGGGGTTCGGCAGAGTTTGCATAACTGGTTGCGAGGGTTCTGTAATTAGAGTTTATAAAATTGTGTCTGCTGTTTTTTAGGTTTGCACAGAAAGGGTCTGTTTGGGCAATGAGGTTTTGGGATTTATGATTCTTAATGAAATTGCTGCGAATTTGTCGATCGAATTATGTCGGAAAAGGGCGATCGAACTAAAAGCTAGCCATCACCGGGAAGGCGAACTGAAGTTGGGCCCGTGGAACTAAACCGAACTTACAAAATTAAGACGTTCTGAGTTTTTGAAATTCGCTGATTCTATTCCCTTCTTCCCCTAGCCTAAGCGCCCCTAAACCGCCCTGGCGGTTGCTATAATTTTGGTTAATTTTTGAGAATCGGCAATTCCAGTATAAACTCCGTTCCTTCTCCTGGAGTAGAGTTAACTGTAATTGTCCCTTGATGTTTTTCTACTATGATTTGACGCGCGATCGCCATTCCTAAACCCGTGCCTTTCCCTACGGATTTTGTAGTAAATAAATAATCAAAAATTTTTTGTTTTACCTCTTCTGTCATGCCGATGCCATTATCGCTAAAACGAATTAAAACTGACTCGCGATCGCTCGATAGTTCAGTTTCGATCGTAATCCGGTTTGGGTTGGCTTTAATATCGGCAAAAGTACGTCCGTGATTTGATTCTTCTATTGCCTCGATCCCATTAGCCAAAATATTCATAAATACTTGATTTAATTGGCCCAAGAAGCATTTTATTTCTGGGATCTCCTCATAATTAGTAATAACTTCAATTTCCGGTCTAAATTCCGAAGCTTTGAGGCGATGTTTGAGAATTAAAATTGTGCTATCAATACCTTCATTCAGATTCGCCTTCACTGGAAAATCGCGATCGGCTCTGGAAAATGTTCGTAAACTCGTGCTGATACTTTTGATGCGATCGCACCCCACTTTCATTGAGTCTATCATCTTCGGCACATCTTCTAGGAGATAGTCTAGCTCGATTTCTGCGGCATGATTGTTAATATCTGTTTCAGTCGCGCGATCGCCATATAATTTCAGATGTTCGATCAAATCTTGTAATGCTTGCCCAGCTTGGTCGAGGTTGCCATAAATAAACCCCACAGGATTATTAATTTCATGGGCAACTCCAGCAACTAAATTACCTAATGCCGACATCTTTTCACTTTGAATTACTTGCAATTGCGCTTGCTGGAGTTGACTGTATTGTTCTTTCAACTCTTGATTAGCTTTCTCTAATGCTTCATTCATCTGCTGGAGTTGGCAATTTTGTTCCGCTAATTTTTGAGCCTGAAGAGAATTTTCCTGTTTCAGGAGTTTTTGTAAGCGACTGAGTTCTAAATGAGTAGAAATCCGAGCTAAAACTTCCTCTGCTTGAAATGGTTTTGTAATGTAGTCTACGCCACCTACAGTAAAAGCTTTTAGCTTATCCATCATTTCATCCAAAGCACTGATAAAAATTACTGGAATATCCCAAGTCAATTCGTTAGCTTTGAGATGTTTACAAACTTCGTAGCCATCCATCTGTGGCATTTGAATATCTAACAAAATCAAACTAGGAGATGATTGTTCAATAACTCCTAGAGCTAACTTGCCGCTCGGAAATGCTCGCGGCAGGTAGCCATTTTCCTTAAGAAGACTGACAAGCAGATGTAAGTTTGCGGGCGTATCATCAATAATAAAAATTTGACCTTGACTGTCGTTCATGTTTTACTCCTTTTATGCTATAGTAGCCGCAATTAAGTTCAAAACCTTTTCATATTCAAACTTGTGTAGAGAAGTTGCGATCGCCTCAGCTAAAGGCTCATTGTAAGTAGCTATTTTTTTCACCACCGCAGCAATTAATTCAGAATCGGAATACATTACGGCCTCTTGGAGTTGAGCTAATAGATTCCTCGGAATTTCTGCCAGTGCTTCTGTGGTTAGAACCTCTCTTGTTTGTATTTTATCCGTATTTTTGGGTGTTAATTCTTCATAAACATATTTCACTCCAATATGCTTATTCATCCCATTAAATATTTCTTCCTCTCGGAAAGGTTTCCTCAAGAAATCATCACATCCCGCCGACAGAACCACCGCTTTTTCTTCTTCTAGTACGCTAGCTGTCAAAGCAATAATCGCCGTTGCTTGACCTTTTGTCTGAGATTTAATAGTTTGAGTAGCAGTGTAACCATCCATCACCGGCATCCTCATATCCATCCAAATTAAGTTTGGCTCCCACCTCTCCCAAATGTCAACTGCTTCTTGACCGTTACTGGCTTCCTGAAGCTCAAATCCCAAGGGAGATAGCAGTTTAATTAACAATTGGCGATTGAGAGGTTTATCGTCAACTATTAAAATGCGATATTTGGGTTGATTGGGTTCTAGAGCGATGACTCTGCGAGAGGGTTGGTGTGTAGCAATGTCGCTAGCTTCTACTTCATTAACTTGAATATTAAATAAGAAGATTGTGCATTGTCCCACTTGGCTTTTGACTGTAATATCGCCTCCCATAAGATGCACAAGTTGGCGGCTAATTGGCAAGCCTAAACCCGTACCTTCCTGAGCTTGTTTTCCGGTTTCTGTTTGGGTGAAGGCTTCAAACAAATTCCCAATTTCTTCAGGGGCAATTCCAGATCCTGAATCTTCAATTTCAAAATGTATGGTGTATGAATTGGTATCAGCCGCTGCCGCTGTTTGTTGGGAATGGACAGGAGTTTCTAAAACGCTAACTCTTACTGAAACTCCTCCCTCTTGAGTAAATTTAAGAGCATTATTAATCAAGTTAATGAGAACTTGACGCAATTTAACATCATCGGTACGGACGTAATGAGGCAGATTGCGATCGTATTCCAAGAGTAACTGTAAACCTTTCTCTTCAGCTTTCATTTGAAACATATCGTGTATGTCGTCAAGTAAGCGATGGAGATCGAAGTTTTTAGGATTAAGGCTGGTTTTACCTGCTTCGATTTTAGAGAGGTCGAGAACGTTGTTAATGAGGGTTAGTAGGTGTTCGCCGCTGCGAGAGATAATGCCGACGCTTTCTTGATGTTCGCGAGGGAGGGTTTGAGAGCGAGTCATAATTTGAGAAAATCCCATAATTGCGTTGAGAGGAGAGCGTAATTCGTGGCTCATGTTGGCTAAAAATTCGCTTTTGGCACTGTTGGCAACTTCGGCTTTTTCTTTAGCATGGGCGAGTTCTGCTGTGCGTTCCTCGACTCTACTTTCTAACTCTTCATTTGCTCTTTTTAGTCGGGCTTCTGCTTCTGTGTTTTCTGTAATTACCGCCGATAAAATCAAAGTTGTAATAGCAACAACACTCATAAAGGATTGCAATAGTAACAATGACTCATTGAGTGACGGACGAACAAATGGCCCTAAACCCTTAGCAGTTCCCACCATAGAAATGACTGACACGATGACGATTAGTAATGTTGAACCCTGTTGTCCGAATCGAAAGGCTGACCAAACTAAGAGGGGAATCAACATATACACGACAGGATATCCACCGCCAAAACTAATCTGACTGATGATAATTACTAGGAATAGTAACAGTGCTGCTTCTACAAATCTTTGTTTAAATAGTAATTTAATTGGCTGAAGTTCCCGACTCCATGCTAATAAGACTGGTCCAAAAACAAGTGTTCCGATCGCCTCCCCTGTCCACCATGTCCACCAAATTACTCCATAGATTGTCCAAGGTGCTTTGCCAAGCAGACACATAGTTGTTACACAAATCGTAGCGTGCAAAGCAGGAGCCAGCAAAGCCGCGAATAGTACAAAGGAGAAAACATCTTGAGCGCGATCGAGCAAATGACGGTCTCTGATAGATCGGTTTATTAGATATACTGCTAAGAGTTGGCTTAATGCGTCGGCAATTCCAAAGATAAAACTGAGCAGGATACTCGTAGGTGTTAACTCTTGAGTAGAAATATTACTGATGAACTGACCTAAAAAGATACCGGGCAAGAGCGGATATCCTAATGACCAGATAGCGGCAAAACCAAGACCAGAACCTATCCAAATTGGTGTTGCAGCTCCAGGCAGGTAAGCCAGTGAGAGTGATATCTTAGAGACACCGAAGTAAATAATAGCAAGTAGAACTATTTGCAATATGGTTTTGCGATCTAATGCGGTTGGAAGTTTGTATATCCTGTTCATACTTCATCCTTTAAGGTGATTTACTTTTTTATGAAGTCTGTTAAACCAACACTTCGGACAGTTTTCAACCGCTAAGGGTATAATGAGGGTTTCAGGCTTTCGTCAAGCTCCGATACAAACGGTACAATGACACTTTCAGGCTCTCATTCACAAACTGTCCGAAGTATTAAGTTAAGAAGTATTGAGTTAATTTGAGTTAGAAATAGTTTTTGCCTAAGATGCGGTCAAATTAATTTTTCCAGCTTTTATCGCCCGATCGCACCCCTGACCTACTGAATCTTCCTAGATGCGCTAATTATAGTGCAATTAAGATTTATTTATTTTAAGAAAATCTTAAATTTTATTTAATTTTGATAAAAAATCGGCAAAAACCTGGGGGGGATGACAACCCGCCCGAAATGCTTATCCCTCCTTTGTCACTCTCGGATTGTCGCTACTTTCCTGACAGTCTCACAACTGACGCACCACGGAATAAATGCTGCGTCAGTTGTGAGTTTCAGTGATAATTGAGAATTACCACACTGACGCACCCTACCGCTTCGATCGCACGCCATGACATACAAAATCGCAGCTACCAGAAATGATATCATTTGACACTTAGGCTTTTACTACATAGAGTCATGGAAGTCCACAAGCGTGAAATTCAAACCTATGAAACCTTAGAAGGAAAAATCCCTTTTAAAGACTGGCTTGATGCTTTGCGCGATCGCGAAGGGAAAGCTAAAATAAAAGGTAGACTTCAGCGGGTTGCTCTTGGTAATTTAGGAGACTGTAAATCAGTAGGAGAGGGTGTTTCCGAATTGAAAATTGACTGGGGCCCCGGCTACCGGGTTTATTTCGCAGAAAGAGACTCAACTATTATACTCCTCCTTTGTGGTGGAGATAAAAGTACCCAAGATCGAGATATTCGCAAAGCCAAAGAATACTGGATAGAATTCAGGAGTAGAGACGATGCCTAAAACGCACAGTTACCATGATTATCTGATTAACTCGCTTCAAGATATTGAAGAAACTGCTGCTTATATTCAAGCAATTCTAGAAGAAACAGCACCGGAATCCGAACTGTTACTGACGGTACTCAGAGATGTAGTTAAAGCTCAAAGTCAAGTCTCTATTATAGCTGAAGACGATTTACAAAATTGGGATCAACTTCAGGAATTGCTGAAAGCATCAGGCGGAGAAGAGATTTACCGATTTATGGGTTTGCTGAAGGCTTTAGGATTAAAAACAGAGATTGCAGCAAGTCAAAGCAAAACACCAGAAGTATCAATAAATTCTCGTGAAGTAGGGTGCGTCAGCTAGGGACAAGGATTTGGCGTTTTATTTCATCCAGCGTGGAGGACTTGATAATGCAAAATTTAACTCAATTAACTCAGCTTGAATTAGTGCTTCTTGCATTAGTAGCTAGAGGTCGAGGAAAGTGCAATTGGTATCAACTGGAAAAGCAACTTTCCTGTCTAGATGTACCACGAGAACCTGGCATGATGGTTGTCTTAAAAAAACTGGCTGCTGATGGCTTGGCTAAACGATATACCGAAACAGATTCGTGGCGCGACAGATGGGAGTTGACGGCAGAAGGGTCGATTTTGATGACAGACGCAACCGTTTATGAACTCACTACTTTATCCGAATATGAAGTTTAACTTAGAAACCAGATTTGTAGTTTGCATTAATAATCAAGACTATCAAGCATCATTGGAAGTGCGAAAAATCTACCAAATAATACCGAATAATCGCGCTGCGGAACATCAATTTATCCGAGTTATTGATGAATCCGGCAAAGATTATTTGTATCCAGTCGCATATTTCGTGCCCATAGAATTGCCGAAAGCCGTAGAAGCAGTATTTGCATAGACAAAGGTTATGTAAGGGCGGGTTCACCAACCTCTATGTTTATAAACAGCAATCTCAATAAACCCGCCCCGCCCAATATTGTGTTACAATAAATAAACCTGAGTGTTAACATCGCAAATGTATGACAGCCAAAATACACATCAGCAAATTAGGTAATTCCTTGGCTTTGCCAATACCAGACTACATAGTAAAGTTTCTCAACCTTAAAGCCGAAGATTCAGTAATTTGCAGCATAGAAAATGGGAAACTGGTCATAGAGCCTGTAAATAATAAAATATCAAAGTATACCCTAGATGAATTATTGGCAGGCGAAATAGAATCTAGCGAAGAAGTCTCTTGGGGAAAACCAGAAGGAGAGGAAGTTTGGTAAACTATATCCCCGAACGAGGTCATTTTATTCGCCTCAATTTTGACCCTCAATCAGGACACGAACAAATGGGGACTAGACCTGCACTGGTTGTGAGTCAAACTAAATTTAACCGAAAAATGGGGTTTGTGTTTGTTTGTCCCATCAGCAACACACAACGCAAAAATCCGTTTTATGTTCCCATTCCAGAAGGTGAAGCGATAACAGGTGTAATTATGACGGATCAACTCCGTTATGCAAGATTATCGCGCAAGGTAAGCAAGTTTTCTTAGTGAATGTCGATCAGATATAATTGAGGAAGTTTTGAGGCGAATTCAACCTATTTTGTTTGAGAATATGAGGGTTGATGAATAGTTAATCAAATTATAAACTAGATTTGTAGTTGGCATTAAGCATCAAGAGTATCCAGAAATCTCTCTCGCGGATGATGCGATCGCCCCTCCTCCCCAGCAAAACTAAAAAATGTACTGGCAAATCCCTTCACAGACCCAGGCTCAGCAGTTAAATAATCTGAGGTTTTCCATTGGACGATCGCACAAACTCACCCGCCACCGCTGTAAACAACCGCCGACCTCTAATTATCGCAGGAATTCTCCTCGGTATCGGTCAATCCGGATTTTTTGACGGCATTGTGCTGCACCAACTCCTCCAGTGGCACCATATGTTTAGCAGCATTAAAACCGATGCTACTGTTGCCGGTTTAGAATTAAATACCCTCGGAGATGGATTGTTTCACGCTGCGGATTGGTTGGTAACAGTGGCGGGAATCTTCTGTTTGTGGAGTGCTGTGAAGCGCAAAGATGTTCCTTTGTCAACTCAAACTTTTTTCGGTTCAATATTAATTGGTGCTGGATTGTTTGACTTTGTTGAAGGCATCGTTGACCATCAAATTTTGGGAATCCACCACGTCAAACCTGGTATCAACGAGTTAGCTTGGGATTTAGGGTTTCTCGCTCTTGGCCTTATTTTAGCGCTGTTAGGTTGGATACTGGTACAGAGGGAAGTTCCCGCAGATACTAAAGTTTAAATGAATGCAGAGATTGAGAATTATACCAAATCCGGGTTAAAAATCCCCGATGAGACTCGACCGTTTCAACCGTTGAGTCTCTTTTTAACTCATCAGTTCATCCCGCCGACTCCAACCACGCAATCAAATCCTCTTGACTCCTAAAATCCAACAAAGCCTCTCCCAAATCATCTAACTGTTCGGCAGATAATCCCTGGATGCGAGTTTGAACTTCCGGTGTAACCTCACCCACCCGCCGCACGAGTAGACGCATAATTAATCCTATTTCCCCCTCTATTTTCCCCTTTTCGATTCCTTGTTCGATTCCTTGTTCGATTCCTTGTTCGATTCCTTGTTCAATCCCCTGTTGTATACCAATTTCTATCCCTTTCATCACAGACCCGATTTGGTCTTGGATAAACATTTCTCGCTTGTCTACATCATTCAATTCGTCTAGGGTCAAATTTGCTCGGTTGGCAATTTCCAGCGCGGTATTAATCTCTTCAACAGACTCCAATGTCTCTGGTACTGCTTCCAAAGAGGGCGCGTTTTTCATAAAGTAAATCCATTTTTCCGGCAAAGTTTCGAGTTCATTCAATTCTTTTTTGAATTTTGGTAACTCGACAAACACTAACTTTAACTCGCAGTTGGGATAGACGAATTTCTCTTCAGTTTCTGTGAATTCAAACTTTGAAATTAGTTTTTCGGTGTTTTCAAATAAGATAAAATCGGTGATGGTTAAAGCAATGACTGGATTTAATCTTAAGTAACCGTCTCCAGCTTTGAGTTGAGTTGAATAGGTTTTAGCTGCATTGTAAACTACTCGTTTTTCAAAAGCGGCTACATTGAGTACCTGCATTTCCACAATCACGGTTTTGTTTCCGGTAATCTTGGCTTTGACATCCAGGTAGGTGTCTTTCAATCCTGTGACGCTTCCGGCTGAATAAGGGTCAATGATTTCTATTTCTTGGATTGTGGGTTCTCCGTTATACACCATTGCATTTAGGAAGCTGATTAAAATTTCTGGATGTTCGGAAGAAGCGAATATTTTTTTGAATGCAAAATCTGTTTTGGGGCTAATGAAGCGCATATATTTTATAGGAGTTTTTTTATGAACCGCAGAGGGCGCTGAGGACACAGAGGAGGAGAAAAGAGAGGAAGATGGATATTGACAAATATGGGAAGGGTTGGGTTTTGTTGTCTCAACCCAACCTATTATCTCAATGCTTTTATCAGCCTGTGGCTTGAGTAGTGGCAGGCGACATAACTAGCTTTCCAGTTATATCCATTGTTGCTAGCTTCAGCACTTCATTAAAAGCTAAACCCCGAATTTTGAGTTCCCACCGAATGCCTTTTGCTTTCATTCGCTTGGCTTTCCGCATATCGACATCAGCAGCTTTTTGATGCAAGAGCAAATATTTCATTGCTGCTGTAGCTTCTACTTTTGTGGGAAATGCAATATAAGTGATAAATCCGCCGTCCCAGTGATTGGCGTTGCGGACGCTGCTGATAGTCGCAACTCTCGGACTAAAGCGGTTCCAGTAAAAGTCGCTGTAGCCGATCGACTGTGTTTTAACTTGGAGTTTGTTTGCCATTTGACTTAACTCCTATAATCTGGTGCGCGGGGTTTGCAGGACTAATTTGCTGCTGTTACTATTATAGCAAATTTTTGGGAATTGGGAATTGGGAATTGGGAATTAGAAAAACAACAGACAACTGCCAACTGTCAACTGCCAACTGACTAAAACCTCAATTCATATTCAGCAGTGACGCGATTGTCTCCTTGAAAATTACTGGAACTCCTGAGTAAAATTTTATCGCTCAATCGATAGCGCACAGTAAATTCTGTCGGTTGATTTGCTGACAAAACTCGAATGATTGAGGCGGAAATATTGCGCGTGATATCAAACCCAACTTCTAAACCTAAACCGAGAGAACCCGCACCAGAACTGGAACTAGCAGTTTGTGCTTCGTTGCCTCTAATCCGAGTGGGAAATAAGCGGAATTCGCTCAATCCTGTGGCGTTAGTAATCGCAGATTGAAGGTTGTTCAATAAACCCGCACCGGCTAAATTTGCGATCGCCAGTGTACTGTCTCCCTGTCCCAAAGTCTGCACGAAACTGCCACCTAACAGCGCTACAATCTCTGTTTCCGATCGGCTTGGAGAGCTCCTCAACTCCAGACTTTCCGCCAACTGAGAAGCCCTTCCCTGCACTAACGCTTGAATTCTGACACTCCGCACGCTGCCGAAACTTGTCGGTTCATCGGCTATTTCAGAGGCGACAGATGTTCCCGGAGTGCGGAAGCGCGTTACTTCCTGTACCGAAGTTGCTAACCTCACATCCAGCGTCGGATCGAGTCCTTGTCCCGCTATAAAGGTAGCAGTTTGCGGGTACCCCTTATCAAGCTTAAACTGCGTTGTAAACAAATTCACCGCCCCCGAAGTCAACCGAATCGTACCTTCCGGGCGAATATCGTCTAAAGTTCCATTCACCGTCAAACCCCCAGTCGCCTGGAAACTCAATATCGGCGGACTCGTTACCCGCACTCCCCGGCCCAACTTCAGTTGCAAATCCCTGAACACCACATCAAAGGAAGGGGAAGGAGAAGCCGAAGCCGTGGAAGGAGAATCGGAAGGGGAAGGAGGGGCCGCAGGAGAAGACGGGGAATCGGAAGGGGAAGCTTCTGTCGCAGGAGAAGATGGGGAATCGGAAGGCGAAGAAACTAACTGAGTTGCACCGCCACCCGCACTTGGCAGAAATACTTCGCCGTCGTAGAGTTCAATGTTACCGCTCAAGCGCGGCCGAAAAGCCGTGCCCCTGGCTTGGACTTGACCGACTGCGCCACCGCGATACAATCCTCTGAGATTCAAGGCCAGCTTGTCGAGATTGACAGCCAAAGGATTTGCTGCATCGACATCGCCTGCTGCAAAGGGCACTGACAGGGGAATCACGCCCTGCGCCACAACTTCTCCCTGACTCAACTGTCCGCGAATTCCTTCTACCCGAATTCGATCGCCCTCAAAGCGCACCGTCCCAGTCAGCCCTGTTAGCGGTTCTGGGAAAGCCCTCGCCCGGACGGTAGCATTTTCAAAATTTGCAATTCCTTCCGCTACAGGCTCTTGCAGCGTCCCTCCGACACGAATTTGCACCTGTCCCTTGCCGCTGACCCAAGCAACTTGCGGAGTCAAGACATTAATAATTCCTAATCCTTCATTTTCCAAATTCGCCCTCAAATCAATTTGATTGCTGTCAGGTTTCACAGCAGCAAACGGCAACTCAAAAGGCAAACTTCCCTGAACTTCAATCGGTTCGACTTGAGTCACCAAAGCGCTGCCGCCAAAATTGAGGCGGGCGTTGCTGTAACTAAAACTGCCGTCAGCTTGTTTAATCGGTTCTCCGTTTAGCGTACCGTCAACCAAACTCAATTCTCCGGTGGCCTGCGGATTTTCCAAACTGCCGGCCAAGTTCGCCCGCAAATTCAAATTTCCGGTGACATCTACAAAGGGCAATTCTACCAGTTCGGCTAACTTTTGCACCGGCACATTTTCGATTCGCAACTGCCCGGATTGAGCTTTTTGACTTAGTTGTCCCGAAAAGCCGATCGCACTTTTGCCCGATCGAATTTCCAGAGGTAAAATAGTTAAAACCCCGTCCTGAAAACCGCCCTCAATGCTGAACTTTTCAGCAACATATTGGCCCCACTGCCAATTATCGCCCTCAACATTAAATTTAGCTTGCACACCGGTTCGCAAAGAACCCGCGACAGCAATTTCCCCGCCAAAAGTCCCCTGCAATTGAGATAGCGGCGGCAATTTTTGCGATTGGGCCATCACCTCCTGCCGCTGCTGCAAAAGCACTTCAATTTCTTCTAAACGGCGCAACTGTATGATTAACGGGGCTTCTGGTTCTCCGACTGCGACAGTTTGCACGTCGGCGGCGTTAGCGTAAACGGGAGGTTTTAAGCCTCTGGCTAAATCGCCTAAATTGAAATATTGTAAAGCCGTTAAAATTTGCTGCAAGTTGCCCTGCTTGATGTTAACTTTCCCGGCAAATTCAGGGTTTGCGCCTGTTTTCACATTGCCGGAAATTAAGTATTCACCCGTACCTTGGCGGAAGATGCCGTTTGTCAGAGTGGCGCTGCCGTTAGCATAGCTAAATTCGGCTTGAAAACTGTCACCTTTAATGTAGCCGATCGCCGGTTGCGCGATCGCAATTTGTCCGTTTGCTTGCAAAGTCTGCGGATTTAACGGCATCTTCCAGCCCGGTACATTCACCTGTCCCGAAACCGTACCAGTTATCGGCCCCAAACCGGCATCTTTACCCGGCGACAGATTCAAAGCAGCGAGGGGAAAATCGCTTAAATTCACTCGCAAAGTTTCTCCCTCAGTTTCGCCACGGGCTACAGATTCCCCGCGTTTAACTAAGAAAGAAGTCGGCAGAAAAGATGAATTTAAAGCTAATTCAATTTTGTCGCTTGCGCCGGCCAAACGCAAGTTTACACTTTTATCGGAATTCGCACTCACAATCCCCGCCAGTACAGGATCGAATTCAACTTGATTTACTGCCAAATTCCGCACTTCCACATCGCCAACTAAACTGAGGGCGGAGAGATTTCCGGTGAGGCGGCCCGTGAAATCGACATTGCCGCGAACAGGCTGATTTGTTTCTGAAGCGTTGTTGACATTCCCTGCTTTCAAAAATGCCAACTGTTCAGTTGGTAAGGCTGCGAGGTTAAAATTGGAGAGTTTTATATCCAAATCCAAATTTTCAATTGATGGCAATCCTTTACCTTCGAGTTCGACATTCACAAAACCGCTGGCTGTCAAACCCGGAGTTGCAGCTTTTTCTATTTCTACCCGCTTTCCGTCCCAGTTAAATACTGCGTCAAAAGGTTGTTTCAAAAACGGCAATTCGGAGATGCGGAAAATGCCGCCGGCGCGAACATTTTGTAGGGGCGGTGCCCCCGAAGCAGCGGCTATCGGGCCGGATAAATTGACATTGCCGTTAAATATGCCTCGCAATAGCGGGAGATTTTGGGCTTGGGAGACTAAACCGCTGGCTTGCAAGCTTTGGCGCTGGGCTTCAAAGGCTTTCTGGAAGCGACTTAAGGCAATTTGGTCGCCTTCGATTGAGGCGCGCCAATTCCCGGAGGCGGCGCTACCTGTGGCGTTGACAACTCCGCCACCGTTGGCGAGTCGAATTTGTCCGTCGCCCTTGGCGGTGATGCCGTTGGCAGTTAAAAAATTATCTACACTGCCCAAAATTCGGACTTTACCGTCGAGGGTGCCGGCTATTTCTGGCGGTAAATTGGCTGTCAGCAAACCTGTTTGTTTGAGGGTTTGTTCTAAGTTGCTGACTGTAACTCCGTTGGTTTCTAGCAATGCTTCTAAGTTGCCGTTTTCCAATGTGGCTGCAGTATCGATCGCCCCTAGTCGATCGACCAAAATCACTCCTTCTGCCTTAGCACTAATTCCCTTGGCTGTCAAGTTATCCAAACTGCCCGCTGCTTCCAGTTGGCCGTTAACTCTGCCGTCAAATCCTTTGGGCAAAGTTGCCGTCAGGGTAAACAGTTGGGTATCGCGGATTGTTTGTTCTAAGCGGCTGAGAATAACTCGATCGGCATCAGCGAAAACTTGCAACCGTCCACCATCTAATTTACCTTTAAAATCAACCGTACCGTCGGCAATATTGAGTTGGCCGCTGCTGTTGGCTGAAATATCGGCGGCGGTTGAATTATTCAGATTTCCCGACGCTTGAATTTGATTGGATATTTGTCCGTCTAGCGATTTTAGATTTTGGATTTTAGATTTTATATTGTTGAGATTGGCGACTGTTTGGGGGTTTTCAGCAACGAAGGCGGAAGCGACATCTAACAGCGGCAATCCTAAATCTACCAGGCGGGTGATGGAAGTGCGATCGGTTTCTGCGATTCCTTGCCAATTTCCCTCTGTCAATTCTCCTTTAAAATTGACATTACTGCCGGCAAGATTGAGTTGCCCTCTGCCGCTGGCCTTGATGCTGCTAGCGGTCAAATTGTCAAGACTTCCCGATGCTGTAAATTGACTCGATAGCAGTCCGTCAATCGATTTTAGATTTTGGATTTTGGATTTTAGATTGTTGAGATTGGCAGATTGTTGATTTTCGGGATTGAAGGCGGAAGCGACATCTAACAGCGGCAATCCTAAATCTACCAGGCGGGTGATGGAAGTGCGATCGGTTTCTGCGGTTGCTTGCCAATTTCCTTCTGCCAATTCTCCTTGCAAATTCACATTGCTATCAGCAAAATTGAGTTTGCCGTTGGCCTTGACATTGATAGCGCTAGCGGTCAAATTGTCAACATTTCCCGCAGCTACAACTTCACCTGCTAGCTGTCCGCCAAGGGATTTTAGATTTTGGATTTTGGATTTTAGATTGTCGAGATTTGCTGAGGATTGCAGCTTGAAAAACGGTAAACCAATATCAATTAATTGATTGACAGCAACTCGTTCTGTATTGCCATAAGCTTGCCAGCGGCCGGATTCCAGTGTGCCACGAACATTAACAATACTGTCAGCAATATCTAGTGTTCCTTTGGCGTTAGCAGCGATCGCATTTAAACTCAAATCGTCCAGAGTTCCCGCAGCCTCGGCGGTTCCACTGAAGAAACCTGTTAATTGCGGAGGTAAATTAAGTTCTGGCAAGACTTGCTGCAAACTATTAATAGCTATGCGATCGCCCCCGATCAACGCTTCCCACTGACGATCTTTTACCGCTGCATCCACATTTACATTAGTGTCGCCAATTTTGACAACTGTATTTTGTAAATCCACCGCATTGCCTGCGGCGATAATTTCACCGCTTGCGGGAAAAGTTCCTTGCTGTGCTTGCCATTTAACTCTAGCTTGGATGTTGTCAAAAGGGCCGAAAAGTTGAGCTTTGGCGGAGATATTGCCAATTTTAACAGTAGCAGGAATCTGGACAGCGTAAATTTGGGCGATCGCATCTCCCGGTACATTTTCAGCTTGCAAATCAAACACCAAACCCGATCGCGAATTCCCGCTCGATAAAGCTATATCGACTTCACCTTTACCGCTAATTTTACCACCGGCAGCCGGCACTATCAACATATCGCTCAAAGCCAAACCTAGAGAGGAAAATGGGGGAATAGAAGATTGAGTTTTGGGAGTTGTGGTTTGAGCCATTCTCCTCGGTTCCAGCTTAAAATTAGTGCTAATATTGTTTAATTGCAGGCGATCGACCACAGCGGGTTTCGTGGAGGCGATCGTACCTATCAGCAGTGGATTTGCAACGGTTCCAGTCAGTTTAACATCGGCCTTAACTTCCCCCGCAACTGCGATCGGCAATACAACTTTCTTCCCTAACTCTGTTTCCACCGCACTGACAACATTTGCCACGGCTACCGGCTGCACGTTAGTTATTAGATTGAAGCTAGCTCGCTCTAGATTAAAATTTTCTCCTGTTGCCACTGTTCCAGCTATTTTAACTGGAATTATACCGTAATTAGCAGTCAAACTATCCACAATCAAATTAGTTCCCTGAAACCGCAATTGACCGCTGCTATTTTGGATTGTTTGTTTCAGCGGCTTGATATTTGCCTGCAATCCGGCAAAACTAGCAGTTCCAGTAAGTGCTGATAATTTATTATCTCGCAATTGCACGGTTAAATTGCCATTTGCTAGACCTTTTTGTAAAGAAATTCCCGGCAGTTTCAGCAAGCGGGCGAGGTCGGACAAAGGTAAGTTTTGACCTTGCAACTGCAGGTTAGTTTGAGCCGCAGGCAACAGAGAATCTGCCTTTACTGCAAAATTATCATTATTAGTAAACTGACCGTTTACTTCGTAGAGGATGCGCTGATTTTGCTCGCGAAATAAAGCACTGCCGTTGTTCAGACTTACAGAAATTGGAACCGATCTTGGCTGTCCGATGGGGGGATTTGGCACCAAAACTGCGCTGACATTTTCAACGCGCAGGGCATCAATTTCTGTTTTAAATAAACCTGGTTTTTTGGGTTCTGAGGTGGGAATATTAATCCAGCTACCCTGCTTGTCCTGTTCGATATAAACGCTGGGTTTAATTAAGGTAAGATCTAATTTTAGAGTGCGGTTGAACAGCAGTGGCAAAATTGAAAATTTTACTTCTACTGCTTCTGTAGATGCGTAATCTGGATCTGTAGGAGTTGCAGGTAAAGTCGATCGGCCAAACCGCAAACTTGTCGGAGAAAATCTCTCCAAACGTCCGATTTGCACAGGCCGCTTCAGCAACTGACTGACTTCAGTTTCCACCAAAGGAGCTAACTTTTCCCTCACCCACTTGTATCCTACCGCCGCCCCCACCAAAGCGAGAATACCCAATCCCGTACCGCTAAGCAGCAGCAGACGCCACCAGCGGCGGTGGGGACGGGGTGCGAGTTGATTTTTGTTATCGTCGGAGTTAGTCATGGGTGTTTCTCAGAAATCAGAGAATTCAGGAATTAAGGGAATCAGCCAATTTTAGACAGGTATAATTTCTGTGATTCGCCAGTGTGCCTTCTGCCTTTGGTAGACTCAGAAGTGAGGTCGGAAGTGCCGATCGCGCCCAACGAAGGCCGAAGGCACGCCCCACTCCAGGGTAGACTCCAGAAACCTTTACCGAACTTAATCAAAACACGCAACATCACCTAAAACCAAGTCCTCCAACTCCCCCAAATCCTCTGGGTTTCCCCCGCTGTGCAGGATCGGTGGTCAATCTAAAATCTAAAATATCAAACCAAGTCGTCCAAATACCCCAACTCCTTTCGATCGCGCCAGTGCAGGATCGGTGGTCAATCTAAAATCTAAAATATAAAATTTAAAATCGGTTGCCCGATCGCTCCTAAGATAAAAAAACGGTGGTTAAGAAGGTCTTTAAAACTTATGCGAGTGTTCGTCTTACTCTTCAATGCCCGCACCGAGAATGAGGGAATTCATACCATTCAACTCGGCGATCGCAACAAAGTTCTGATGTTTGAGTCAGAAGACGACGCGACACGCTTTGGCGTGATGTTGGAAGCCCAGGATTTCCCCGAACCCGCTGTCGAGGCGATCGACGATGAGGAAATTAAGGAGTTCTGCGACAGTGTTGATTATGATTGGGAACTGGTACCGGCGGGCGCGCTGGCGATCCCGCCAGAAGACAATGTAACACAGACTGAGTGGCAAGCAGAGGGGCAGTCGCAACCGGAGTCACAGCCGGAGTCGGATTCTGATGTTTCCCAAGACGAACTGGATTCTATGCGCCGCCGACTCGAAGGACTTTTGTGAGAGTCAGTTGACAGTTGACAGTTGACAGTTGACAGTTGGCAGTTGGCAGTAGTCAGTTGACAGTTGACAGTTGACAGTTGGCAGTTGGCAGTTGGCAGTTGGCAGTTGACAGTTGACAGTTGGCAGTTGGCAGTTGGCAGTAGTCAGTAGTCAGCAGTCAGCAGTCAGTAGTCAGTAATCGGTACTCATTAGTAGATAGACTTGAATTGCAAAATATGAAGAATTTGGAAGAACGGGGGCATCTGCTGACGGAACAGGTGAATCCCAACAGCGAGAATTTAGACCAACTTAGCTCGATCGAATTAGTGGACTTGTTCAACCGGGAAGACGCCCAAACCTTAAGCGCGATCGCCCTGGCCCGCGAACAGTTAGCCCAGGCGATCGACATCGGCGCCGAATCTCTACGTCAAGGCGGTCGTCTGTTTTACGTCGGTGCGGGTACTTCCGGGCGTTTGGGGGTGCTGGATGCCGCCGAGTGTCCCCCCACCTTCTGCACGCCGCCAGAACTCGTACAGGGCATAATTGCCGGGGGTGCGGGGGCTTTGGTGCGGAGTTCGGAGGATTTGGAGGATCGGGCCCAGGATGGGGCGGAGTCGATCGCCCACCGTCACATTACCAACTTAGATGTGGTTGTCGGGATTACGGCTGGGGGCACAACGCCGTTTGTCGCGGGCGCTTTGCACGCAGCGCGCCAGCGGGGGGCGAAAACAGTGTTTATCGCCTGCGTACCAGTCGAACAGGTGAGTTTTGAGGCTGATGTGGATATTCGGTTGTTGGTTGGCCCGGAAATAGTCGCAGGTTCGACGCGCTTGAAAGCGGGCACGGTGACTAAAATGGCTTTGAATATTCTTTCGACTGGCGTAATGGTGAAGCTGGGGAAGGTTTACGGCAATCGGATGGTTGATGTGGCGGTGACTAATCAGAAATTGCGCGATCGGGCTATACGGATGTTACAAGACTTAACTGATTTGAGTCGGGATGAAGCGGGTTTTTTGCTGGAAAAAAGCGGCAAGTCTGTCAAGCTGGCTTTGATGATGCACTGGACTAATTTGGAGAGGGAAGAGTGCGATCGAATTTTGGGCGAGTTTCAAGGGAATTTGCGATCGGCTGTGGCATCAATTAGTCAGTAGTCAGTAGTCAACTGTCCACTGTCAACTGTCCACTGTCAACTGTCCACTGTCAACTGTCCACTGTCAACTGTCAACTGTCAACTGTCCACTGTCAACTGTCCACTGTCAACTGTCCACTGTCCACTGTCAACTGTCCACTGTCAACATCGATTCAAAAAATTGTGAAATCTCTTCAGTGGATCTGATGTGATAAACACTTTTGGTATTTTGAGCGCGATCGACATACTCGCGATATTTGGGAGTCTAATACTTGTGACACAACCAAAGAACACGGTAACTATTAATGGAACTCTTCAAAATTGCGCTCTTTTCCTGCCAGCCTTCTGGCGGTTTAAAGCTACCTGCAATCATCCGTTTGGTAATTTAGTTATTAGTTATTAGTCATTAGTCATTAGTTATCAGTAGCGGACTAAAAGCTGAAGGTTGATCGAATTTGTAGCTTTAAAAAAGTCAATTTCGGTGATTTTTGACGTGGATCATTGACGTTTTTGAGAAATGCGATTAGCGTCAGTATATATATTTATTGTTTGGCGATCGCTTGGATATTTTATCAGACCAGCGAGCGCGGCCCGGTATTGTCTATCGATCGCTTTGTAAAATATCTGTCAAATCTAAGGCGATCGCTCCTTAGTTAAAAAAGCAGTTTCTGAAGCCAACGCACCTAGTACGAGACTGCTGGATACTCTACCCACCTTGAAAATTAAAACCGAGTCCTATGCAACCAAAACCTAACGTTAACCTATACTCATTCTTGGGGCATATCCCCTGGCTGAAAAAAAGCTACACTGCCAAAATTATGGTGGTTGCATTTTTAGGCACGCACGTTCCTTTGCTCACCTTAATGGTCTGGTTTCTCACCTCCAACGCTTACTCTATAGAGACATCAGTCCGGGTTCTGGTGATTGCTCTGCTGGCGACATTAGCGGGTACGGCAGCAACGCTTTATACGCTACGCCACCTCCTGGTTCCGGTAATCTTAACCTCGGAGGCTCTACAAAACTACCTCGATACCAGAACATTGCCGAACTTACCCACAGAGTTTACTGATGAAGTCGGTACGCTGATGGCAAATTCCTCACAAACGCTTTACAAACTAGATGAATTGATTCATTACATTACCCACTACGATGAACTGACTGGATTGCCAAATCGTGACTTATTCTGCGATCGCCTGAATGAAACCCGATCTCAAAATCACTCACCCTTGGTGGCAGTGCTGGTATTGGGTATCGATGATTTCACAGGGATGCGCCATGCGTTGGAGCCTCGGATATGCGACTTACTAATTAGAGCCGTTTCCCAACGGGTGGTACAGTGCATGGATCCGTCAGATGTGTTGGCGCGTTTGGGCGACGGTGAGTTTGCGATCGCTCGCAGCGAACTCCCCTCGCTGGAGAGTGTGGTCAAGCTATCCCAACTGCTGCTGAGTACGCTGATCAAACCTTTCTCTATCAAGGGCAACCCGATCCACATCACCGCCAGTCTTGGCATTACATTGAACCATCTAGAAAATACGAATTCTGTAGGGAAACTTCTTCAGCAAGCCGACTTCGCACTTCATCAGGCAAAGCAGCAAGGGCGGAGTCACTATCAGTTTTATTCACCCGAAATGAACGTTAATTTACAGGAGCGACTGGCCCTAGAAAATAGCCTGCGCGGAGCCCTGGAGCGCAACGAACTACTGGTTTACTATCAACCGCTGATCGACCTGCAGGGCGGACGGGTGACAGCAACGGAGGCGCTGGTTCGCTGGCAGCATTCTACAGAGGGTTTGGTCTCTCCGGTAAAATTTATTCCGATCGCCGAAGCCAATGGCGAGATCGTGCCCATTGGTGAATGGATCTTGCGAACGGCTTGCGCTCAAAACCGTCGCTGGCAACTGGCTGGGCTGCCAGCCCTGCGGATTTCGGTGAATCTGTCGGCTCGACAATTTGAGCAAACGAATCTGGTTGAGATGGTTCGCCAAATTTTGGCAGAGACCGAACTCGAAGCTGCCTATTTAGAACTGGAAGTGACTGAAAGTGCCTTGATGACTGACATTGAGCGATCGGTCACAACCTTAACGCAACTGCGAGAACTTGGCGTGTCCCTCGCCCTAGACGACTTTGGCACAGGTTATTGTTCCCTCAACTACCTGCAACGGTTTCCGGTTAATATGCTCAAGATAGATCGATCCTTTGTCAAAGATGTACTGTCTAACCCGGACAGCGCCACCATTACTGATGCGATCATTGCTCTGGCAAAAAGTCTGCGGTTAACGATCACCGCAGAAGGCATTGAAACCAAGGAGCAACGTGACTACCTGCAAGCGCGAGGCTGCGATGAAGGTCAAGGGTTTTACTTCAGTCGCCCTGCTAACGCTGATACAATCACCAAACTGCTAAAGGACTCGCTTGAGTCTGATGCAGAATCTATCGCTATTGCCACACACTTTTAACTTAATTGGCGTAAGTCCCACGCTGTAATTGTACTCAATTCAGCGCTGCGATATAAGCCAAACAAAGTCTGTGAATTTCTCACAAAAAGATGGTATTTCACGCTGAACCACTAAAGCGCTCTTGTTTTTAGATTCCCGACTTCTCCAAAAAGTCGGGAATCTCGATATGCTGTTTTTTAGGCGTTAACAAAAACAGAAGATGTAAGCTGACTTTGACTGACACCCTGCACGATTCCTAAATAATTACTACCAGACTTAATCGCCGTAGAAGCGATGCTTGCGCCTCCATCCAACTGCAAACTCACATCTTCAAAAGTCAAGTTTGCAAATCCGATACCGTCAGTCAAACCAATCTTATCTCCGATCGCAAAATCGGCGATCGCATCCGCACCAATTAAAGTAGCCGAAGCAGACACACCTCCTGCTAGGATAAACGTATCATTGCCAGCACCGCCGGTCAGAATGTCTTGCCCGCGATCGCCCCCCAACAAATCATCGCCGTTACCGCCAATCAAGATATCGTTTTCTTTGCCGCCGCGGAGAGTATCGTTACCGTCAGATCCGATTAGTCGATCGTTATCGTTATTGCCGCTGATAAAATCATTGCCAACACCGCCATCAATTGAATCCGATTCTTTGCCACCCAATAAGCTGTCATTCCCACCTGCGCCATTAATTGTATCAGCACCTTGCATCCCATTAATAATGTCAACACCATCTCCACCGGTGAGATTATCTTTACCAGAAAGAGCAAAAATTGGCAATCCCGCAGCAGTTGCAGGTATTTGAGAATCCCCACTATCTGATAGGAAATAATTGCCGCCGCTGGCTGTATTCTTGGGTGCTGGCGTCGGGCTGCCGTCCCCTGTAGCATTGGGTATTGGGGAAGTAATTGCTACCAATGTGTTGGGAGTTGGTGTGGGAGTTGGTGTGGGAGTTGGTGTGGGTGCGGGATTGGTAGTACCGTCAAGAGAAGTCGCAAAAACCTGCGTCCAATAGTGATTCCAATTTTCAGTGCCAGTATCGTTGGCTAAGAAATAGTAACCGATCCCAATTTCTTTGAGATTGGGGTTAAGAATATTAGTGCGGTGGCCGGGACTGTTCATCCACCCTTCTATGACTTGTTCAGGTGTAGAATATCCTACACCAATATTTTCCGCTGCAGCTCCATCCGCAAATTTATAGCCCGTTGTAGTAATGCGACTGGTGAATGACGAACCATCTTTGCCGGTATGATCGAAGAAGTCTTGCAGTGCCATGTTTTGGCTGTGAGTTTCCGCCGCATTTAGTAACTGAGTATTTAAGGTTAGGGGGGACAAACCTAATTTGTTGCGTTCTATGTTGGTGAGTTCTAAAACTTTATAAATAAAGTTTTGATTGGTTGAAGTTGGTGCCACTTGAAATGCCGAGCGCTCTCCTATTAAAATGTCCAAGGACTGAGAACCTGAATTTTGTAGTTGTTCAAACATGGGGATGATAGATAGTTTTAAGACTTGGTTTTGCTGGTAGATGGCTTACCGTCTTAACGATAGTTTCCCCGATCGCTAGCTAGTTGGGGACAATTCAATAATTGTGTGAATCCCTGCTACTGCTGTATCTATTTTGATTATAGCTTTTGTCAAAGTGCGGATGTCAAGGGATCGGCTCTGATTGGGTAAGGGAAGAGTGCGATCGAATTTTAGAAGAGTTTCAATGGAATTTGCGATCGCCCGTGGCATCAATACAATTTTAGATTTTAGATTTTAGATTTTAGATTTTTCCTGATCAGTAAGGTTTGCGCTACGCAACCAGCCCGCTGGCTGGCTGGCTAGAAACCCGGTTTCTACAACTTTTGCAGAGAGGAACCAGAAATATAGGAAGAAACCGGGTTTCTGAATTATGTGTGCGATCGCGCGCCAACTCGCGGGGGCGAGAAACCCGGTTTCTACGATTTTTACGTTTGGTAACGAGAAATCTCGGAAGAAACCGGGTTTCTGATATTAGCAATCGCGAACGTAGTTTTTAGTAGAATCCTCAAAAAAAATTCTAAATTAATTCAAAATTCACACCTCAAAACTCACAACTTTAAAATATTTTCTTGTCCGGCTCTAGCCTCCTGAGCAACTTGCTCAACCTCATCTTTGGCGAGAATTTCCAAAGCCGCCTCTGCTTCTTTACCGCCCAACCGCCCGAGAGCTTGAGCTACTCTGTAACGGATCTGCCAATCTGCATTGGAAGCGTAGGGAAGCAGCAGCGGCAGCGCCCGTTTATCTCCCAATTCACCTAATGCGCTGATGGCAATGGTTTGGATCAATTCGTTTTCAGAAGTCAGGGCATTTTCTAACATCGGAAAGGCTTTCGGATCTCCCATTTCTCCCAAAGCCGCAACGATGCTCAGTTGCACCAGCCATTCAGAGGTACTGCTATAAACTTGCTGCAAATCTTCTAAAGCCTCGGTTAATTTCAATGCGCCCAAAGCATCGGCCGCTGCTGCTTGCACGTCGGGTTCGGGGTCGTTGTTCAAGCTGTTTCGCAGTACCTCTAAAGCGTTCGGCAGATTCTGCGTGCCGAGGGTTGACATTTGGCTGACTGCTGCGTACCGAACCCGGACGTTTTTGTCGCCGATCGCAATTTGAATCAGTTTATAGGCGATCGCGGGTTCTAGTTGCCGCAGTTGGTTGACTGCTCGCAGTCTTTCGCCAAAATCCTCGGAATTCAGCAATTGTTCGACAGACTCAGGGGTAATGCTCATTCGATTTTAAATTTGATAATTGGTAATTGGAAAGAAGGAAGAAGAAAGAGGGAAGAAGGAAGAAGAAGCAAGAAAGCAAAAATTGCTCTGCGTCTATTCCTGACTTCCGTGTCGTGAATCTAGATAATTGGTAATTGCAAAAAGTCAGCGAGATTGAAAGAGCGATCGACTCATTTTCTGATACAGTCCTGGAACTGCAACAGTTAATTTAAGATTCGGCAGCCATCGAGCGAATAATATCTCCCCTAGTGAGGATGCCAATTACTTTGCCGGCAGTATCAAGCACCGGCAATCGGTGGATGCTGCGATCGTGCATCAATTTTGCCGCTTCTGAGAGAGATTTGTCTGGTTCGATGGTAACTGGCTCTTTACTCATCGCTTCTCCTACTGTTTGCCCTAAAGCCTTATGGAGTTCTCGCTCGTAACGACCGGGATTTTCGAGGTAAATCACGCTGTCGAGCACCATGATGTAAGCGGGCGGAGTGACGCCGGTTTCCCGCCACATCAAGTCGGTTTCGGAGATGACTCCTACCAACAAGTCATTCTCATCTACGACGGGAAGACCGCTAATGCGTCTATCGGCTAAAATTTTAATCGCTTCGTTCAAGGGCATTTCGGGTCGCGCCAAAATCGGCTCGCGGCTCATTACATCGGCTACTGTTTTTGGCATGATTAGCGGTTGATTGAGTTGTTGCTCTAAATCGATCATATAGGGAAAGCGTGACACAGACTGAACAAAGGCAGCTCTGCTGAAGGGATTCGTTAGAAGGTAGAAGGAAGGAAAAAGTTTGAATGCCAGAATTTTGCTGTTTTTTTCGATCGCACTATAAAATTCTGCCGTTTGCCGGACTCCGGCGAGCGATCGACCTGACAAGATTGTTAAGATATCTTAAAGAGCGGATAAATCCTTACCAATGCCAGAATCTCCAGCCAGAGAACCAGACTCCCAACCAGAAGCGCGCTGTGTATTGGTTTGCCAGTATCAATCTTGCCTGAAAAATGGTTCAGCAGCAGTGCTAGCTGCTTTTGAAGCTCAACAAGTTACAGGGGTGAAAGTGGAGGCCTGTAGTTGTCAGGGACAGTGCACCACTGGCCCGACTGTACGAGTTACCCCGGACGAAATTTGGTATTGTCGAGTTAAACCGAGTGATGTACCGTTAATTGTGGAAGAGCACCTCAAAGGCGGAAAACCTGTAGAGGCGCTGTTCAATCCGAGAATTCATGCGCGTTATTATTATTAGTCTTGACTTTATTCGGTGAGACTTCCAAGCTCTAGCGCATCTAATAGACCTCTTGCCTTCATTCGCTTTCCAATCAGGAACTTATCTGCGTTAATCTGTGTTAATCTGCCTGAAATCTGCGGTTTTTGTATTAATCAAAAATTCATAAAATCTTATCTATTATGGAAATTACGCTTTGAAAATTAAACGAATTGCAGTTAGTTTGTTAGTGCTAATTATCGGATACACTCCGCAGGTAGTAGCTCAAACGCCTGCGGTGGCTGGGGATATTTGTCCTGGGGAATTGGGGGCGCAAGTAGATGCGATCGCCAATCGTC
This sequence comes from Microcoleus sp. N9_A1, assembly GCF_036701795.1. NCBI lineage: Bacteria > Bacillati > Cyanobacteriota > Cyanophyceae > Oscillatoriales > Microcoleaceae > Microcoleus > Microcoleus sp. N9_A1. Next base: position 94,508 of record NZ_JAUBRI010000007.1, on the reverse strand, counting down.
CCGAATTTAGTCGATCGCGCTGGGGCATTTTGATTCAACCTCTATCTTCTACTACTACTCTCTACAGCCGCGACGCCCAAAAATATTTTATTCCAGCATCAAATGCCAAGCTGCTAACTACAGCCGCTGCTTTGCAGAAACTCGGTGCAGATTTTCGGATTAAGACATCGGTTTACAGCGGCGAAAATGGAAGTTTGTACGTTGCCGGCAGGGGAGATCCCAGCATTGCTGAGGCTCAGTTGAAATCTTTAGCGCAGCAGTTGAAGCAGCGGGGAATCAGTCAAGTTAACCAGTTGATTGGCGATGACAGCTATTTTCTAGGCAGTGCAGTTAATCCGAATTGGGAATGGGAAGACGCCCAAGCGGGTTACGGAGCGCCGATTAACAGTTTAATTTTCAATCAAAACGCGATCGACCTTCTCTTGTCCCCACAGGCTCTTGGGCAACCTCTGAAAGTTACTTTTGCCGAACCAAAGCTGGCAAATCAGTGGCAACTCCAGAACAATACTGTTACCGTCGCTCAAAACGAATCCGAGTTTATTGAAGTTGGCCGGGAGTTTGATCGACCTATAATTCGAGTGAGCGGACAGTTGAACGTTGGTGGCGAACCTGAATCAGCTTATGTCGCAGTTGTCAACCCCGCTAATAATTTTTTGCAGTCTTTTCAACAAGCCCTGGCGACTGAGGGAATTCCTGTTAAACAGACTTTAGTTGCATCGGCTTCTCGCAATTCAAATCAAGAATTAGCAACCGTTGAATCGCCGCCGCTGGCTGAATTGGTGAGAGAAACTAATCGCGAAAGCAACAATCTTTATGCAGAAGTTTTATTGAGATTGCTGGGAAAAGTTACAGACAAGATCCCCCTGCCGCCAACACTCACAGGCAAGATGCCTGTGCCACAAGAGGATACAGGTGAAAGCGGTTTGAAAGAGCTAAAGACAGTTTTAACTCAATTAGGAGTAAATCCAAACAGCTACAGATTAGCCGACGGTTCCGGCTTGTCTCGGCACAATTTAATTACTCCAGAAGCCTTAGTGGAAACTTTGAGATTTATGGCCAATTCACCTGCTGCATCGATTTACCGCGCATCACTGCCGATCGCTGGCGAGAGCGGCACTTTGAAAAATCGCTTTAATATTACACCAAACCGCGTAATTTTGCAAGCAAAAACAGGAACTCTGAGCGGAGTTTCGGCGCTGTCGGGATATATCGAAGTTCCGAATTACGAGCCGCTGGTGTTTAGCATTATCGTCAATCAATCTGACCTATCGGCTGCAAAAATGCGATCGGCAACGGACGAAATTGTGCTATTATTGAATCGCCTGCGCCGCTGTTAAAACAACAGATTTAAGGTGAGAAAGTTAAGCTCAGTAGTTACACCTAAAACACAGGACACCCAAAAACCCTACAAGTTTTAAGTTTAATTAGATTGCAGCGGCGGGGATCGAAAAGCAGCTACAATAAAAGTAGAATAATTAAAACCATTGGGCCGTTTCAGCCGACTAAGTAGGTAATGGCAAAAAAACAATAGTACCTTGTAGGGGCGGGTTTAGCTAAGAATCTATGATAAAAGCGAGAAGATGAAGGCAAAACCCGCCTCCCATCTCCTAATGTTTATTTGTACTCATCTGCTACCAGTCGGCGGGTTCTGTACTTCCCGAAAATAAGTCTAACTTTTCAACTATGAATTCTTTCGCTTCCGAACAGCAACACATCTTTGTCGAAACCAACAACATCCGCCTGCACTGCGTTTCTCAAGGAGAAGGCGAGCTCGTTCTCCTCCTGCATGGGTTTCCAGAGTTTTGGTACTCTTGGCGTCATCAAATTCCTGCTTTAGCGCGTCATTTCAAGGTTGTGGTGCCGGATTTGCGGGGCTACAACGATTCCGACAAGCCGGAAAGCGGCTATGATTTAGATACGCTGAGCGCGGATATTCGCGGTTTGATTGCGAGCCTCGGTTATACAAAAGCTCACGTTGTAGGTCATGATTGGGGAGGGGCGATTGCGTGGCACTTAGCTCAAAAATTCCCCGAACAACTCAACCGCTTGGCAATTTTAAACGCTCCGCACCCGCAGCGATTCGTGCAGGAAATGGCGAGCAATTTAGATCAAATCCGCCGCAGTTGGTACGTTTTGGCGTTTCAGGTTCCCGGCATTCCCGAATGGTTGATCCGGCAAAACTTGAAAGATTTTGTACACAATGTTTTCCAAGGACAAGCTGTTCGCAAAGGATCTTTTAGCGCTGAGGAAACTAAGATTTATCAGACTGCTTTAGAAAAGCCGGGAGTATTAGCTGCCGCTATCAATTATTACCGGCAGATGTTTCACCCGCAGAGGCTTTGGAATTTGGGGCAGAAATTAGAACCTGTGACAGTGCCTACTTTGGTGCTCTGGGGAGAAGAAGATGCGTTTTTGAGCCACAAACTTGTAGAAGGTTTAGACAGATTAATTACGGCTCCGTTTAAGTTAAAATTAGTCCCTAATTGCGGTCACTGGATTCAGCAGGAAGCGCCGCAAACGGTGAATCGAGAATTGCTGAGTTTTCTGAGAAATTCTTCTGGTTCTGTGGCTTTGGCATAGAAAAAAATTAACGCTTGTAAATAAGAACGGGCAAGATGCCCGTTCCACAAGAACATTGAATTTTTGTGGAACGGGCATCTTGCCCGTTCTTAATATCTGACGCACCCTACTTATTGATCAATACGCTTGGGTTAAAACTGTTTATTCCTCGGAGATCCCCCTAAATCCCCCTTAAGAAAGGGGACTTTGAGTAAGTTCTTGTTCCCCCCTTAAGAAGGGGGCTAGGGGGGATCGGGCTTAACTGAAGCGTATTGACTTATTGATCAGTCCCAGAGCAAATTTTCTTGGATCAGCAGTGCAATCATCGCAGTTCTGGAACAAACACCGAGTTTGATAAAAATCCGCCTCACGTAAGTAGCAACCGTCCAGTGACTGATATTTAAATTTTTGGCAATACATTTGTTTGGCAGGCCTTGGGCTACTAATTGCGCGATCGCTCTTTCCCGTGGGCTCAGGCTAATTTCCGGTTTGTAACTTTTGCTTTGCATACTTTTGCAATGAGGTAACGAGTTAATATCTAATCAATGAATGGTTGAATTCCGAGTTTTTCTCGAACTTCAGATAAAGGAGTTTCCCAATCAGATGCAACATCCCAGTCAATTAGCCTAGTGGCTAATTTTCCATGTTTTAAGCCTTTGATAATTTGTCCGATCGCGCATTTGCCGCTGATCAGTCCAACTAACACTAAAATCGCACAAGAAGGACGAAATACTTGAGCACGAGTAAACGCTTGAAGTATAAATTCATCTTCTGTTGAAGCTGAAAGACCAGTCAGAACGTGCCAAACGTCGTGGTTTCGCTGAATCCAGTCTCCCGATGCGATCGGCTCAAACCCTTGTTCGTCTAAAAATTGCGCCACTGAGCACCCTAATGTTCCTGCTGGCAGTTGGCGCAATTTCGCCAAGTCTATTTCAAAATGTCGATCGCTCTCAATTTGAGGATTAATTGTTTGAGCCATCTTTAATATAACTTCTAATTGACCGTCAGCCATGATTTATTCTCCCTTCAACAATGAATTAATTTTCTCGCAAATTAATTTGTGTTTGTCAAGTTCATTTTTGCGCTGAATCAAGACGACTTTTTTTACCGACTCAGCTTAAAAATCGTACTTTCTGTCAAACCAATCGGCGATCAGGAGCTTTTACATTTCTTTACAAACAGCCTCAGAGGTGAAATCTGCCAGTTGCCAAAATCTGGCTAGTGTTACTTGCGGCAACTTGACCCACCCGGAAGTAGCCGTAAAATCCACAGTATCTAGCGGTGATTTGAACTCCCTTACTTACGTATATAAATTTATTCTGCTGCCAATAATTGGAACTTGCAATGAGTCAGAAGTGGAAACTTGCAGGCATCGTGATGCAGGTGCAGAAAAGTGAAGAGAGTTGAAGGGAGCTGAAGCAAGGTGAAGTTATGCAGAGTTGATTTTTCGGAATTACGCAGTAGTGCCAATCCCCCGTGGTTGCCGAATTTGTAGTAGCAATCCTGGGCGATTGCCCCTATGTCGTTAGAATGTCGCTCAAATGAGTGACACTCATTTGAGCGACTGGCTAAATATCTTCACCAACAGCTATAAATAAAATAGAGATTCATATCATACAAGGTGTTGCTGTGAAAAAACTTTCCATTTTGTTATCCACAGGAGTTCTGTCATTAATTTGGTGCGGTGCTGCTAGCGCTACGACTTATGTTAATCCTAACGGTAAAACTACTTTAAACCTTTCAGAAAAAGCGAACAATCCCAGAGGTTTTTACTTGACAAAAGTAGGCAATCGGGAATTTTTGGGCAATATTCAAATTACCCGTTCCGAAGGAGCAGCAGGCTCTTACTATTACAATGGGACGTTCAAAGACAGTGCGACCGGCCCTGGCAGAAAAATTGTTTGTTCTGGGGATATTACCATTGTTAGGCGTCAAGTTAGAAGGAGCAGCCAATTGGGAGCCGAAGTTACTTGGAAGGTGAAAGGAGGAGAAAATTGTCCTTCTATTGGCCAGACATTTAAAGTAAATTTAGTCGAATCTTTACCGCGTCCTAATGCAAGTGGCGACTATACTTCTAGCAATTCTAATACTTGGTTGACTGAAACTGCTGGTTCTGCAACTTGGCCTGCTTGGCGAGTCACGTCGCGAGATGGACAACTCAACTGCCGCAAGACGCCAAACGGAGCAATTCAACAAGTTTACCGCGCGGATAGAGATACAATTGCTGCTGAACTCAGGGGAGTAAATGCGATTACGATGGCGAACGGTCAACCCTGGTTGCGGACAAGACAAAACTGTTATGTGCGGGCTAATTCTCAATACTTTCAGCCAGTTTCTATGCCTGAATAAGCGATCGTAAGCGATATCAGTTCCGGTCAATTACCCTTCAGTTGACAGTTGACAGTTGACAGTTGACAGTTGACAGCTACCTCTACCCAGAAGGAAGAGGATTGAAGTAATGAATCGTCTTCTTTTAATTTCTCGCCTTTAAGGGAGAGGCTTTAAACCTATTTTTCCTGGTAAAAAAAAGTGTTTGATCGTTCGGACTTTAGTCCTCATCAAATCTGAGGACTTTAGTCCTCACTACAAACCAAAGGCAAAGGTTTAAATATCACCGGGTAAGGTGCACTTGCGATCGCACCGGGAGATTGCTAATCTATTAGCATAGCTGTCTCTGCTAACCCTTTGCTTTGAGTAACCTTCGGCTCCTCGAAAGATAAAAGCACACAGGCAGCACACGATCGCAACAGCAATAATACAATAGTAGGTTGGGTTTCTGTATTGAAACCCAACCTACTATTGCCAATGACTAATCACTACAAAATTTAGATTTCTTCCATATCTCCTACATCTTGAGCGTCATCATCAACATTATCAACATCATCATCCTCAACATCATCATCAACATCTACCTCAACAGGAGCGACAGAATTAGCAGAAACCACAGCACCAGTCTCAAGTTTCTTTTTAACTAGCTCCTCAATTTCATTTTTGAAATCGATGTTTTTCTCCATGTGCTGGATCACTTTGTCTCGTCCTTGAGCTATGTTCTCTCCGTTGTAGCTATACCAAGAACCTTTTTTCAGAATTACTCCCATTTCGTCTGCCAAGTCAGTCAGACAGCCTAAAGTAGAAATGCCTTTGCCAAATACAATGTCAAATTCGGCAATGCGGAAAGGCGGAGCAACTTTATTTTTAGCAACTTTAACTTTCGTGCGGTTGCCGTATTCTTCTGTACCTTTTTTCAAGCTTTGAATGCGGCGAATGTCGAGCCGCACGCTGGCGTAGAATTTGAGTGCGTTGCCGCCGGTTGTGGTTTCGGGGTTGCCGTAAGTTATGCCGATTTTCTGCCGCAATTGGTTGAGGAAGATGACGGTACAGCCAGATTTGCCGATATTGCCGGTGATTTTCCGCAAAGCTTGACTCATCAAGCGCGCTTGCAAACCCATGTGGGAGTCGCCCATGTCGCCTTCGATTTCGGCGCGGGGGACGAGGGCGGCTACGGAGTCAATTACTACGATATCGACGGCGACGGAACGGACGAGTTGATCGACTATTTCTAGGCCCATTTCGCCGGTATCTGGCTGGGAAACTAAGAGATTTTCAATATCTACGCCTAATGCTGAGGCGTAGGTGGGATCGAGGGCGTGCTCGGCATCGACGAAGGCTGCGATTCCGCCGGATTTTTGGACTTCGGCGATCGCGTGGAGCGCTAGAGTGGTTTTACCGGAACTTTCGGGGCCATAAATTTCAATAACTCGACCTTTTGGCAAACCGCCGCCCAAAGCGATGTCCAGTGTCAGGGCTCCGGTGGGGATGGTTTCTACCCTCATGCGAGTGGAGTCTCCCAATCGGACGATCGCCCCTTTGCCAAAGCTGCGCTCGATTTGGGACAGTACGGAAGTTAGGGCTTTTTGCTTTTCTGTGTTTTCAGTAGTTTTTGTAGAAGCTTCTTTTTTTGCCATTTTCGGTACGCGGGTAGACCCCTTGCGGAGCTTGTTGATTAACTGTACAACACGTATGTTAGCAGTTATTTTTGGGCTCTGGAGCTTCTGGGATGATCTGGCTGAAGATTCTTGATTTTGGGGGTGGTTGAGCCTGAGCCAGCTTTCAGAAGGCTCTGGTCTAGAAGGTATTCGGCATCCGGCAGAGGGTAGAATTATTGTCGGTTGGGGTATGGAGTTGGTATCAAGAGCTCTCGGAGTGAGGTCTAGGATGATCGACAGTTCCTCTCGGACGATCGCCACAATAAGGACAAGCATGGCATCTACAACACCTCAAGACACATCTGTTAATCCTAAAAATTCCCGCTGGCTGATGAACCTATTGGCGCTCGGCATTTTACTAGGAATCGGATTTCGGTTCTTCGATCTCGATCGCAAACTGTACTGGCACGACGAAGTTTACACATCTATCCGCGCCGCTGGTTTCACCCGCCAAGAAATCGACGACGCACTATTCCAAAACCGGATTTTTCCCGCACCAGAATTGCAGAAATATCAGCGGATAAAACCGGGAAGTACAGCAGCAGACACAATTCGTTCTTTAGCACTAGAAGACCCACAACATCCGCCTTTGTACTTTCTCATGGCTCGTTTGTGGATGCAGCAATTTGGCAGCTCTCTAGCAGCATCCCGCAGTTTGCCAGCAATATTGAGTTTGCTGTCGCTGCCTTTGATGTACGCTTTAGCTCAGGAACTTTTCGCCTCAAAAAATGTGGCCTTAGTAGCAACAGCACTGTTAGCTTTATCTCCCTTTGACATCTTATTTGCCCAGACAGCAAGGCAGTACAGTTTGCTGACAGCCGCAGTTATTGGTAGCAGTTGGCTGCTGTTGAGAGCAGTGCGGTTGCGGGGCTGGCAAAATTGGGTCTATTACTCGCTGGCGATCGCGATCGGCTTCTACACTCACCCTTTTTTCAGTTTAACACTGATCGGACACGGAGTTTTTATAATTTCTTGCTGGGTGTTTGTTAAAAAAAGAAAATTGCGAAGTCATCTCACTAATTCTCAATTTTTTTTAGCAGTAACAGCAGCTTTAATCTTGTATCTGCCGTGGATTTACGTGCTGGCAACCAACCTGGGACGAGCCTCAGCGACGACAGATTGGACGCGAGTATCTCCGGGTTGGCTGTATCTAGCAAAACTGTGGACGCTCAGCTTTACAGCCTTATTTTTTGACTTCGACTTCGGGTTTGATAATATTTGGACTTATCTGCTGAGATGGCCATTTTTGCTGTTAATTGCGGCAGCCCTTTACAAAATATGCCGCCTGGTTAGCACTTCTACTTGGCTGTTTATTTTAACATCAATTTTTGTGCCTTTTTTGATACTGGCATTACCGGATCTAATCCTAGGTGGCAAACGTTCCGCCGTCAGCCGCTATCTGATTTCTTGCTTTCCGGGAGTGCAGCTAGCAGTTGCTTACTTGCTCGCCAGTAACGTGAAAACTCAGCAGCGGTTTTGGCAAGTCATTTTAGCCTTGGTATTTACAGCAAGTGTATCATCCTGTACGGTCAGCGCTTTTTCTGATACTTGGTGGAGCAAAGACTTGAGCTATTTAAATGCTGAAGTTGCGAAAATTATTAACAAAGAGGCGATAGCTAACCGGTCGATTAAAGATACAATTGTAATTAGCGATCGCGGTAACGATTTTACTAACATGGGAGATTTGCTTTCTCTGAGTTATTTGCTTGACAAAGATGTACGGCTGATGCTGCTGAGCCAGTCGCCAGAGATGGAAATGCTGAACAAATATTCGGCTCCTCTGGTGTTCCGCCCTTCGGAAAAATTGCGATCGGCAATCAAGCAAAATCAACGCCGCTTAGAGCCTATATTGGAATATGCCAGACTTTTTCGAGTGCGGCGAGCTTCTTAAAGTAACTTGACAGAAATTTCCGAGCATCCCCGGTAGCGTGTCCCGGAAAAAACTGTTTGAGTTGCCTCAAATATTTGATCTGACGCACCTTAAGTCACTATTTGGACATTTTTGTCAATATTCCCGGTAAGGTACCCCGGAAAAAAATGTTTGAGTTGTCTCAGATATCTGGGCTGACGCACGCTACCTCATCAGCAATAATTATTTGAATACTTAGGATAAAACGCAATGCAAGAGTTAAATAATTCATCTTCCGAATCGGCGCAGAAGTTTCGCAATCTTCAGACAGAATTACGCGAACGTTGGCGAGCAATAGAAGAATTCGACAGCGGAGATTGTGACATTATTATTATTCCCTCTCTCAGCTTAGATCAGCAAGAAATGCAGAAAGTGGAGGGTGCTTACCACTACGAAGAGCGGCATTTATTTTCATTGATTCGCCTGCGAAATCCCCGCACGCGCTTAATTTACATTACTTCGGAACCGTTGCACCCGATGATTGTGGATTATTACCTGCAATTGCTGCCGGGAATACCATTTTCTCACGCGCGCGATCGGCTTTTGCTGTTCAGTGCTTACGATGCTTCTGCCAAATCCCTCACCCAGAAAATTTTAGATCGTCCCCGCTTGATGGAGCGCATTCGTCAAGCAGTGCGGCCGACAAAATCTTATATGGTTTGTTATAACTCGACGCCATTAGAACGCGAGTTATCTGTTAAATTGGGGATTCCTTTGTGGGCCAGCGATCCCGATCTGTTATACTGGGGAACAAAAAGCGGTAGCAGGCAAATTTTTAAAGAATGTGGCGTGCCTTATCCTGACGGTTCCGAGTTGGTTTGGAATGCGGAAGATTTAGCGGAAGCTGCGGCCGAGTTGTGGGCACGGCAGCCACATTTGCAACGGATCGTAATTAAGTTAAATGAAGGTTTTTCGGGGGAAGGGAATGCAATTCTAGATCTGCGTTCCCTGGCAGGCAAAGCGCCTCAAGAAAGAGCGAAGGCAATTGGGGATTGCTTCCATAATTTGCGCTTTCAATCCACAGGCGAAACCTGGGAAAATTTTAGCAGCCGGATTCCCGAATTAGGGGCAATTGCCGAAGCATTTATCGAAGGAGAAGAAAAGTTCTCGCCCAGCGTTCAAGGCAGAATTGTTCCCAGCGGCGAAGTAGAAATTCTCTCCACTCACGACCAAATTTTAGGAGGCCCAGACGGTCAAATTTTCTTGGGTTGCCGATTTCCTGCGGACGAATCTTACCGGCTGGCGTTGCAAGAATTGGGATGGAAAGTGGGGCAAAACTTAGCTGAAAAAGGGGCTTTAGAGCGATTTGGAGTAGATTTTCTCGCTGTAAAGCAATCCGATGGGAAATGGGATATGCAAGCAATAGAAATTAACTTGCGGAAAGGAGGCACAACTCATCCGTTTATGGCGCTTAAACTGTTAACAAACGGTCGGTACGAGCGAACTACTGGATTATTTTACAGCCAGCAGGGTCGTCCGAAATATTATGTTGCTTCGGACAATTTAAAAAAAGAGCGCTATCGGGGATTGTTACCGAATGATTTGATGGATATTATTGCTGACAATCAACTGCACTTTGACAGCGGTACTGAGACGGGGAGTGTGTTTCATTTAATGGGCTGTTTGTCGGAGTTTGGCAAATTGGGATTGACGAGTATCGGCAACTCGCAGCAAGAAGCAGAGGATATGTACAACAAAGTTGTGAAAGTGCTCGATCGCGAAACTTCATTCAGTTGACAGTTGACTGTTGACTGTTGACTGTTGACTGTTGACAGATGAGGGCGACCTCTACCTCGAAGGAAGAGGATTGGAGTAATGAATAGTCTTCTCTTAATTTCTATCTACAATGGAGAGGCTTTCAACCAATTATTTCTGGTAAGTCGATTTCAGATTTTCCATTTTTTCCATTTGAGATTTACGGGCGAGAAACTCGGTTTCTACGAGTTTTGCTTTTGCGTTTGATAGGTAGAAATTTAGGAATAAACCGGGTTTATGAGGTCATAAATTTGTGAAAGTTCTCCCGAAATCTCCTATTAAATCTCGTTTAACCGTTGATTAGTTGATCGTGGGAAATGGGAATTGGTCATTTAAGCTGACAACCGCAGGTGGAAATCTGCGGGTTGTGCGTGGTAGCTAATTTTTAGCGGGATAAAGGGGCGTGGGGTCGATCGACCCTGTGCGGTTGAGTGGCCAAAAACGGACGATCGCCCTACCGATGATATTTTCTTTGGGTACAAAGCCCCAGTAATGACTGTCACAGCTTGCGTTGCGGTTGTCGCCGAGCACCAAGTAAGAATTTGGAGCTACAACTACAGGCCCGTAGGGATACTGCGGAATTTCTTCAATATATTTTTCCTGTAGCGGCTGCTTGTTAATAAAAACTTTTCCCTCTCTGACTTCCACACTGTCCCCCGGCAGTCCGATCACTCGCTTGATATAGGCATCTTTGATCGGTGGCGGCTGTCCCGTGCACAAACTAGCCGGGTCAGGAGGCATAAATACGATAATATCTCCTCGCTGGGGCTCTTGGAATCGATAGCTGACCTTATCTATAATTAATCGATCGTTAATTTGTAAGGTTGGGAGCATCGAGCCGGTGGGAATGTAGCGTGCTTCGGCAACCAGGGTGCGGATACCAAAGGCTAAAAATGCTGCTAAGCCGATCGTCTTAATTCCTTCGATCCAAGGATTTTCCGTGTCTTGCGGAGGTTTTTCGTCGGCTGACTTGTCTAGACGAGTCATAGGGTATTGTAGTGACTGAGCTGGATACGAATTATAAACTTAATAATGCTTCCATGCTAGCACGCTGTTTACTCAATTAATGATATCTTATGACTCCCAAATCAAGTTTGTTAATCCGTCGCGCTCGCATTCTTTTGCCCAATGGTGAGTTTTTGGTAGGAGATGTGCAAATCTGCGATCGCCAAATTGTCAAGGTTGCTGCGGAAATTGCCGAATCTGGCGATCGAGAAATAGATGCCAAAGGCTTAACTCTGTTACCCGGAGTAATTGATCCCCAGGTACACTTCCGGGAACCGGGTTTAGAACACAAGGAAGACTTGTTTACGGCTAGCTGTGCTTGCGCTAAAGGCGGCGTGACATCGTTTCTGGAAATGCCGAATACCCGACCTCTGACCACAACCCAAGCTGCCTTAGATGATAAACTAAGTCGCGCTGCCGAGAAGTGTTTGGTGAATTACGGCTTTTTTATTGGTGCAACGCCCGAGAATTTGCCGGATTTGTTGAGTGCGAATCCGACGCCGGGAATTAAGGTGTTTATGGGTTCGATGCACGGTCAGTTGTTGGTGGATGGAGAGGAAAATTTAGAGCGAGTTTTCTCAAAGGGCGATCGGCTAATTGCAGTACACGCCGAAGATCAAACTAGAATCAATCAGCGCCGTCAGGAATTTGCCGGCATTTCCGATGTTGCCGTGCACTCACAAATTCAAGACAATCAAGCAGCGTTGTTAGCAACTAAACTAGCCGTAAAACTTTCTAAAAAATATCAACGCCGACTGCACATCCTGCATCTTTCAACTGGCGATGAAGCCGAGTTTTTGCGCCAGGAAAAACCGACTTGGGTAACGGCGGAAGTGACGCCGCAGCATTTGTTGTTAAATACCAGCGCTTATGAAACCATTGGCAGTTTAGCTCAGATGAATCCGCCTTTGCGGGATACCCGCGATAACGAAATACTTTGGCAAGCTTTACTCGACGGCGTAATTGATTTTATCGCCACCGATCACGCGCCGCACACATTAGCAGAAAAAGCTCAAGAATATCCAAATACGCCGTCGGGAATGCCCGGAGTCGAAACTTCTTTGCCTTTGATGCTGACGCAAGCAGTAGAGGGAAGATGTACAGTGGCACAAGTTGCTAATTGGATGTCGGCGGCAGTTGCTAAGGCTTATAGAATTCCCAATAAAGGGAAAATTGCTCCGGGTTTTGATGCCGATTTGGTATTAGTAGATTTGGAGAAGTATCGCCCGGTTGTCGGAGCAGAAATGGCGAGTAAGTGCGGCTGGAGTTCCTTTGAAAGTTGGAGTTTGACTGGATGGCCAGTTGTGACTGTTGTTGGAGGAAAAGTTGTTTTTGAAAATGGGAAATTGGATACAACGGTTAGGGGGGAAGCTTTGACATTTGACGCTGAGTAAGCATGAATTTAACTCAAGTGTTATAATTGGGTATTCCTGCATCGCAAAGGCGATTTTACCCATGCTTCTCCAAGAACTAGAAACACAACTCCTGGCCTTAACTCCGACTGAGAAAGCTGAAGCCATCCGGCTTTTAACCCAAAGTTTAAACAATAGCTGGCCAGGAATTACCAAAACTCCCGACCTGTGTGGCGGCGATGCTTGCATTGCCAAAACTCGACTTCCCGTTTGGCTGTTCGTGAGTTTGCGCCGTCAAGGTTCAAGTGATGCTGAACTTCTACAATTTTATCCCCAGTTGAATGCTGCAAACTTAGTAAATGTCTGGACTTATGCGGAGGCTAACTCCGAAGAAATTGAAACAGCACTCCGAGAAGAAGCAGCAGCAATGATGCAGGAAGTATAATTTATGGCACGTCTCTATGCAGATGAACAGATGAACAGTTCCCGTTTCCTGTTGTGGCATTGCTGCGAAATTTAGGTCACGATGCCCTGACCATTCAAGAGGCAGGAAATGCCGGAGATGATGACCCCGAAGTATTAGCCTTTGCTGTGAATAACGATCGGGCGGTTATGACGCAAAATCGTCGGCATTTCATTCGCTTGCACACTCAACAACCAAATCATGCTGGTATTATCGTGTGTACAGACGAGAAAAATCTAGAAAGGTTGGCAACACGCATTAATGATGCTATTGCTGGTGAAGAAACTTTGAGGGAAAAATTGATTCGAGTCAACCGCCCGCCGCAGTAAGTTCGTGAAGCGTAGCTATCCCGTAGGGAATCGCCCTTTCTCAATTTTCCCATTGCCAATCCAATAACTCGCCATTACCAATTACTTCAGCTTGCCGCCCGTTATCGAGATAACTCAAAGAAATTTGCAAATAATTTTCTGGTTTGTACAGCAATCTTTCCGCCCATTCGATCGCCACAATTCCCAAATCCCTTTCTAACCCGTCCCAATAACTCTCTAAGTGCAAAGCCTCGGCTTCTTCGGGTTCCAGTCGATACAAATCTAGATGATACAGCGGAACTCGCCCTGCAAAATACTCGTTAATCAGGGTAAAAGTAGGACTTTCCACAGGTTCGGAGATTCCCAAACCTTCGGCGATACCTTGAACTAAGGTAGTTTTGCCCGCACCTAAATCTCCTTGTAATAAGATTACAGTGCCGGCGGGGAGCGATCGACCTAACGCCATACCAAACTTGCGCGTAGCCTCAAAATCTGGCAGTAAAGTTTTCATTTCATTCATTAGTCAGTAGTCATTAGTCATTAGTTATTAGCCTCCCCATCTCCCCATCTCCCACTCTCCCCATCTCCCCATCTCCCCATCTCCCCATCTCCCCATCTCCCCATCTCCCCATCTCCCCATCTCCCCATCTCCCCCTCAAAGTAGCTTAAATGTTCTGGGCGCGGCCGTACCAACGCAGCAACATCCCCGCCAACCTTTGAGAATTGTGGCGAATTAAACCCGTATTTTTATCTTCATCCATGACATTGGCGATGACTATTCGCCGGCCCAATTGCGTTACGGCTTCTCTATCGAGCACAACCGGATAGGAATTCTCCTGAGAATAGCGGATTAAAGATTTTGCAGAGGGGACTTTTCCTTGAACTACTACAGCATCGAACAGGGGCCGGCCACAAGCGCGATCGATCGCCCGAATGTGATCTGCAACACTGTATCCGTCTGTTTCCCCCGGCTGAGTCATAATATTGCACACATAAATGCGCGGAACTTCGCTGCGGGCGATCGCATCAGCAATTTCCGGCACCAACAAATTCGGAATCACACTCGTATAAAGACTCCCCGGCCCAATAATTATAAAATCCGCTTCCCTCAGCGCTTGGGCAACCCTGGGCAACGCCGGAGGATTAGCAGGAGTGCAGCCAATTTTGAGGATTTGCCCGTTAGCTTTTGTAATGCTGGACTCCCCCTCAATTCTCCGGCCGTCAGCCAGTTCTGCCCACAAAGAAACGTCGCTCAGAGTAGCCGGCAGCACCTCTCCCCTCACTGCTAAAACTTTAGAACTCGCGGCGATCGCCTGTTCCAAATCTCCAGCAATATCGCTCATCGCCGTCAAAAACAAATTCCCAAAACTGTGACCCACTAAACCGTCACCGGCCTGAAAACGATATTGAAATAACTCAGTCAATAACTTTTCCTCATCTGCCAAAGCTGCCAAACAATTGCGAATATCTCCCGGCGGCAATACCCCAATTTCCCGCCGCAGTCGCCCGGAAGACCCGCCGTCATCGGCCACGGTGACAATAGCAGTGATTTTGGCACTGTAATCCTTCAATCCCCTGAGCAAATGAGAAAGGCCCGTACCCCCTCCAATTGCCACAATTTTTGGGCCGCGGTGCAAGCGACGGTGGTTGAGGAGTCGATCAACCAATTCCTCATTCCCTTCGGGCATCAGCACTTGAGTAATCGAGTTCAAACTGCGAGTTTGGCCCCACAGAATTAACAAAATCCCGCCGGCAATGATGATCGGCCCCGACACGTAATTGGGAATAACTTCCGCAATCCACGCCAAAAAATTTTTCAACAATTGCAACAGGAAAAAAATCGGAGTCATCCCAGTCCAAATCGCTAAACCCAAAGTGGCAAGCACCACACCGCTAGCACTGATCAGCAGCCACCGTTTCACCAACAGTCCGGGGGCCAACCACTTAAACCACTGGTGAACTCGCCCGTTCCGCAAAGAAGGGGGGTAAGGATTTCTGGAATGGGCAATAACCTGCTTGGCTTTAGCCAAGACGCGAAGGGCTTTAGGAAATGAACTAATTGACATGGTTAATTAGTCTTAAGGGTATTGGAACAGCTCGATCTGACAAATTTACAATACAAGAGTGTTTTGATTCTGGCAGTCAATTTAAGTAATTAGTTATTAGTCATGAGTCATTAGTCATTAGCTAGACTGATAACTGAGGACTGACAACTTATTGATAACATCTTATGGCTGAGCCGCTAATCGAACTCAAAGGGGTAAGTAAGTCCTTCGGCCAGAACCAGATCCTCGATCGAGTCGATCTGAGGATTTATCGGGGAGAGGCCCTGGCAATTATTGGCCCTTCCGGGACGGGAAAATCTACGATTTTGCGGATAATTGCGGGTTTGTTGGCCCCCGATGCCGGTGAGGTTTTTGTTCAGGGACAGCGGCGGGTGGGATGGGTGGACGACGTGGCAGATCCGATCGGAATTGGGATGGTGTTTCAGCAAGCGGCTTTGTTTGATTCGCTGACGGTGGAGGAGAATGTCGGTTTTTTACTTTACCAGCATTCTAAGCTGCCGCGCCGCCGCATTCGGGAATTGGTGGAGGAAAAGTTGGAGATGGTGGGTTTGCCGCGAATTGGCGAACGCTATCCAGCGCAGTTGTCTGGGGGAATGCGGAAGCGGGTAAGTTTTGCCCGCGCTATCATGGCGAATCCGGATAATGACAGGGATAATCCAGAGGTTTTGCTGTACGACGAACCGACGGCGGGCTTAGATCCCATCGCATCAACGGTAATTGAAGATTTAATCCGCGACTTGCAGAAAGCTCAAGGGGTTTGCAGCACTTATGCGATCGTCACTCACCAAGACAGTACCATCCGCCGCACTGCCGATCGCATCGTATTTCTCTATCGAGGCAAAGTGCAGTGGGAGGGAACTGTCAGCGACATTGCATCGACAGATAATTTGTTAATCCGACAATTTTTTAGTGGCAGTGTTACTGGGCCAATTCAAGCACTTGGATAGTCATTAGTCAGTTGTCAGTTGTCAGTTGGCAGTTGGCAGTTGATAGTTGGCAGTGGGTAGTTGGCAGTGGGCAGTGGTTAATTGTTTGTATTATTGAGAGATAAAATATGTCACAAACAAATTTTCAGAAGTTAGATGTTTATAAATTAGGCGAAAAATTAGCTGATGAAATTGGGAATATAGTTATAAAATGGGATGCACTAGCAAAAGATACGGTCGGCAAGCAAATTATTCGCTCTGCTGATAGTATTGGTGCTAATATTGCTGAAGGAAATGGTCGAGGGAGCTATCAGGATCATCGGCGATTTATCAACATTGCCAGAGGTTCTTTATATGAAACAAAGGCACTGGTTGAGACGGGCTTATACTAGACAACTACTAACAAGTATGCAAGTAGAAACACTCAAGCCAATTATTGACGAACTGTCGCCCAAGCTAAACGCCTATCTAAAATCTATAGGCAACACATCCGACAAAAATTAAAAACTATCAACTGTCAACTGCCAACTATCAACTGCCAACTGCCAACTGCCAACAGTCAACTGCCAACTGCCAACTGCCAACTATCAACAGTCAACTGCCAACTGCCAACTATCAACTGTCAACTGTCCACTGCCAACTGTCCACTGCCAACTGCCAAAGGAGGCAATATGCGATCGCGAACTGTAAGAGAAGGTTCTGTCGGGTTCTTAATTTTAGTAGGAATCGGTTTATTTGGCGGCTTAGTGCTCTGGCTGCGGGGCGTGCAGCTAGGGAACCGCAGCTACAAATTCGCCGTAGAATTTGGCAGCGCCCAAGGAATGCAAATAGGCACGCCCATCAGGTATCGCGGGGTTGCAGTCGGTAAAATTACCGCCCTCAAACCGGGTTCCAACGGCGTAGACGTGACGCTGGAGATTGCCCCCGGTACTTTAGTGATTCCCCGGGATGTTACGATCGAAGCGAATAAATCCGGTTTAATTGGCGAATCGTCGATCGACATTACCCCCAACTCGATTTTGCCAGAATCCTTACTTACCGCCAATCCCGTTAGTGCCGACTGTCCCCCGGAAATTATCTGCCAAAATTCACGCTTAAAAGGTCAAGCGGGAGTCACTATAGACGAACTAATTAGATCCACAGTCCGGCTAGCTAATTTCTACACCGACCCCGCGCTGTTCAACAATATTAAATCCCTGGCCGAAAATACAGCCAACACAGCTAAAGGGGCAGCTAAACTCACTCAGGATTTGTCTAATTTAACTCAAACTGCCCAAGCCGAAATAAAAACTTTGAATCAATCGGTAAGGGGAGATATCGGCAGCTTAAATCAATCGGTGAAAACCGAGATAGCAAGTTTAAATCAATCATTAAAAGGAGAAGCAACCAGTTTAAATCAATCATTAAAGGTAGAATCTAGCAGTTTAAATCAATCGCTTAAAGGGGAAATATCAGCAGTCGCCGCTGATATTTCTAAAGTAGCAGCTACAGCGGACACTTCTACAAAAGCCGTATCTGCATCTGTGATAAATTCTGCTAATTCAGTAACTCAAGCAGCCAATCAAGTTACATTAACAGCCAACCAACTCAATTCTTTAGTAGCAACCAACCGCGCCAGTTTAGTCTCAACTCTGAATAACATCAATCAAAGCAGTCAGGAACTGCGGGTAGCTGTCAGCAGTTTGAGTCCGACAATTAATCGAATTAACCAAGGACAATTGCTGAACAATTTAGAAGTTTTATCAGCGAATGCTGCCCAAGCTTCTGGTAATTTGCGAGATTTATCCAGCCAGGTAAACAATCCCGCCACTTTGCTATTATTGCAGCAAACTCTAGATTCTGCACGAGCTACATTTCAGAACGTGCAGAAAATTACTTCCGACGTGGATGATTTGACAGGAGATCCGGCTTTCCGCAACAACATTCGCAGGTTGTTCAACGGATTAGGAGGCTTGTTGGGTTCGACAGAACAACTGCGACAGCAAGTTAAAGTCACTCAAACATTAGCTCCTCTTTCTGCTAAAATAAATGCGAGTACACCTGCAAGAAATCAATCAGTAGAGCCGGGATTTCCCAGCTTGCAGAAACAGCAAAAAATGCCTGTTATACCTTCTCAAACTGCTAGGTCATCCGAACCAGTAGATCCATAAATTACCCATGCAAACCAGGTATAATTGAATAACGGCAATTGCACACTATTCGCGATCTACTCTAGTTAGTAAGATGCAAAAGGCGCGCCCCAATTACAGCTAGTTAATAAGGTGCGCCTTTCGCCCCCTGGCATTAAACTTATTGTCCAAATCCTATTAACAAAAAACTCTTTAACTCAAAACAAGGAAAACCAATGACGCAAACATTATCGAAACCGGCTGAAACCAAAACCCAGTATACTGTAACTTGGGAAAAATTGCCAGACGACTTTAAATTACCAGACGATCCTGTGGAAAATATCGACCAACCACTTTTAGCCGCCGCCTTGCGAGAAGCCTTGGATATCGCAGGATTTATCCTAGCTTCAATGCTAATAGCTTCCAATTTTGGACTCTGTGCCAAAGTCAACGACAAAACAGTAGTAAAAGCACCCGATTGGGTGTACATTCCCTCGGTATTGCCAGCAGAACCAGGAGAAGTTCGCCGCAGTTATACGCGCAATGCTGAGGGAGAAGTACCCGCAGTAGTGATGGAATTTTTATCGGATACTGACGGCAGTGAATATTCAAATAAACCGACATATCCTTACGGAAAATGGCGGTTTTATGAGCGAATTTTGCAAGTCCCGATTTATGTAATTTTTGAACCGAAATCGGGGGTATTGGAAGTGTACAGACTCTCGACATCGGGAGAATACGAACTGCAAGAACTGGATGCTAATCAGCGATTCTGGATAGAATCAATGGGTTTATTTCTGGGGGTTTGGGAAGGTGAAAAATCTCAGAGAACCGGTTATTGGTTGCGCTGGTGGGATGAGAATGGCAATTTGCTGCTGTGGGGTGTAGAACGGGTGGAACAGGAACGCCAGCGCGCCGAAGATGAACGCCAGAGGGCCGATCGACTAATGGCATACTTGAGAAGCCAAGGCATCGATCCTGATGTCATTTGAAGGTGTGGGAGGTCGATCGATTTTCGAGTTTCGAGTTTCGATTGAATAATTGGGAATCAAGGAGCCAGAGCGATCGATTTTAGAGTTGAGATTTTCGATTTTCGATTGGGAATTAAGGAGCGCCATGACTGCAACAACATTAGAAGAAAAATTAGATCGGCCGTTACTATTTCCAGGCTTAACCTGGGAACAATTCAAAACCTTAGAACCGATGCTGGATATTCCAGGGGTTCGGCTGTCATTTTTAGATGGGATACTGGAGATTCAGAAAATGCCTGGAAGAAAACACGAAACAGCCAAGGGACGTATCGGTGCGTTGGTAGAAACTTACATGATGGCGGCCGGAATCGATTTCACCCCTACGGAGTCTCTGACTTTAGAAAATGAATCGCGACTGGTGAAGTGTGAAGCAGACAAGTCTTACGAATTGGGTGCTGATAGAGAACGTCCAGATTTAGCGCTCGAAGTAGTCGTCACTAGCGGCGGAATTGATAAGCTAGAGGCTTACAAACGGCTGCAAATCCCTGAAGTCTGGTTTTGGGAAAACAGCCGACTGTCTCTGTATGCTCTCAGAGAGCAAGGATACGAAGAGATTGGCAGTTCCGAATTGCTCCCAGAACTGGATATTGGTTTACTCGTCAGGTGTGTTAATATGCCGAGTCATGTTGAGGCAATTAAGGAATTCAAAAGGGCGATCGATGGGGATTTGTAGTCAAAAATAGATCATACCAGAACCCCCAATTTTTGAATAAGTCGGGACTCTAAAGCACGAGATAGTTTTACGTTTAATTAAATTAACCTACTTAGTTGCATCAAAAAAGTTTATAATAAATCTACAACTCAAAGGAAGCACGACCATGACAACAGTCGTTCCCACCCTCAAAACTTATGAAATCGTATACCCTAGCGCTGATGGAGAACCAGTGGCAGAAACTTACGACCATGTTTATGCAATCTTAACTACTTTAGAAGTCTTAAAACAATACTTTGCAGACCGTCGAGCTACTGTTTTAGCAAACCAATTTTTATACTACGCTCAAGGTTTCCCAAAAATCCGTGTAGCACCAGACGTGATGGTGATTTTTGATGTAGAACCTGGTGGCAGAGATAATTACAAAATCTGGGAAGAAGGGCAAGTGCCGAAAGTAATTTTTGAAATTACATCACCAGGTACAAAGTCGGAAGATCAAAATAATAAAAAAGAATTGTACGAGGGGATAGAAGTTCAGGAATATTGGTTGTTTGACCCTAGAGGTGAATGGATTCGGGAACAATTGCGCGGGTATCGATTGGGGGAAGATGGGTATGAATTAATCAGAGATCATCGCAGCGAAGTATTGCAACTGCGGTTAGAAATAGAAGGCAAACTGATTGGATTTTATCGGGAAGATAATGGGGAGAAATTATTGATTCCCGATGAATTGGCTTCAGCTTTGCAAGCGGAACGGCAACGTGCTGCTGAACTGGAATCTTTGCTGGCGCGTTATCGAGATCAGTTTGGAGAATTGCCGGAGGATAACGGCTAAAGATGCAGGGGTGCGATCGCCCTTCACCGATCGAGATCGTGCGCGTGTTATTGTTTCCTAAATGTCCTTGACAAATCTCAGGTTTTGTGTAATCGACTGGAATTGGTCTCAAATTTTAAATGGCGAAGGGCGATCGTTTTGCGATCGAACTTGGGCAATCTAGAGATAGGTGCTTTGCGAGTACCAGGAAAACAGCGAGGCCAAGAGTTAGCAATGGAAAGTATACAGAAAAAATCTAGCCCTCGTCCAGTTAATAAGGGCGATCGAACTAAACAGATTTTTGCGTTAGTATCGATGGTAGGTTTTGCTGGTTCTGCGATTTTTGGTATTGTGAGTCTGTTCAGCAGCGGTTTGAGCAGCCAGCATCAACAAAAATCGGTGGCTGCGGTAGTCTCCCAGGAGTCTCTGCTGGCGGCGCAGGAACGGGGATATGAGACGGTTTTGCAGCGGGAACCTCAGAATCAGACGGCTCTGGAGGGGTTGGCAAATGTGCGGTTGGAGATGAATAATAAGGTGGGGGCGATCGAGCCTTTGGAGAAGTTGGTGAAGCTAAATCCTGACAGAGCTGATTATAAGGTATTGTTGGGACAGGTGAAGGGGAAGTAGTAGGCGATCGGTCAATTTTGTTAGTAAGATAGATTGAAAATCCTTAAATTAAATGCAGCTTTCTAATTAAAATACCCGAATTAGTTTCACAAAAGGATTGAATATGGGCATAGTACGCATGGGGCCACCAATAGAAATCATCTCCCAACTCAAAGAAGCTTACGGGATTAATAATTTTATTGAAACAGGAACTTATCAAGGCCATACAGCATACTGGGCTAGCCAAGTATTTGAACAAGTTTTTACAATAGAGTATTCTCAAGACCTTTATCAAAAAGTTACTGAAAAATACGGTCATATCACAAACATAGAATTTTTGTACGGTGATAGCAGAAATCTTATTGACAATACAGTATCACAACTTGAAAGTCTAAGTTTATTCTGGCTTGACGCTCATTGGAGCGGAGGGCAAACCTATGGAGAAATCGATGAGTGTCCCTTACTCGCAGAAATCGCAATAATCAACCGCTCCGACTGCGAACACTTTATTTTTATTGATGATGCCCGATTGTTTTTATCTCCTCCACCGCCGCCCCATTCACCTCAACATTGGCCGGATATTAGCGCAGTATTAAATTTGTTGAATTCAGGAAAAAACAGCAGGCATATTGTAATTATTGATGATGTTATTATTGCTGTTCCGGCGCGAGCAAAAGAACTAATTGTTCAGTATTACCAAGATTCAATCGCAAGTTTAGGCAATACAGGCAGCGGGAAACAGGAAGAAAATCATCAAAGCACTGGGGTATCTACTAATAATATTAATAAGGCAGAGTCTATCAACAACTATGAATTAAAAATAATCGAAAATTTTATTGGTTCCGGTAATGTGGTTTTCGATATTGGTGCCAACATAGGTAGCTGGACAAATCAAGTATTAAATATATGCCCCGACGTTCAAATCCATTTGTTTGAACCAGCACCGCCAATATATCAAACACTTCTACAAAATCTGGCTGAACCGATTAAAAACGGTCAACTCGTGTTAAACAACTTGGCAGTAGCACACCAACAGGAAATCAGGGAATTTTATTATTACGAAAAATCTTCGGGTTGGAGTACATTACACCGCCGATTTGAAATCGAAAAACAGTATAACATTGATTCGCCTCAGCCTTTTCAGGTTTTAACAGCTACCCTTGATGATTATGTCCAAACTAGGGCCATAAAGCGAATTAATTTCTTAAAGATTGATACAGAAGGCGGCGAACTAGAAGTTCTTTACGGAGCAACTCACCTGTTGCAAAAAGGCAAAGTAGATTATATTCAGTTTGAGTATGGCGGAACATTTGTCGATGCTAACATCACATTAAAACAAGTATTCGAGCATTTACAAAAATTTCGTTACACAATCTTTAAAATACTGCCCAATGCCCTACAACCCTTACTCCAGTTTTTACCAGAATATGAGAATTACGAATATAGCAACTTTTTAGCGGTGAACGAGAGATTCACAGCTTTGATTTTTAGTGAAGCACCAAATATGCTCGATTTGCAGCAGCTTTGCGTAAAACATTCTGTTGTGCCGCGCGGCGTTATTCACATTGGAGCCCACGAAGGCAAGGAAATTGCAAGATACCAAGCAATGGGAGTACAAAGGATACTGTTAATTGAAGCTAACCCTGTTGTATTTGAACGTTTAAAAACGAACATAGCGGGTTTTTTTAACGCGTTAGCCGTGAATTGTGCAATTAGCAATATCAACGGCACAAGCACATTATATGTAACTTCTCTGGATCAAAGCAGTTCTATCTTACAATTAAAGTATCATCAGGAAATTTATCCGGAAATTAAGGAAGTCGATCGGGTAGTTGTTGAGTCGAGAACTCTCGATACTCTTTTAGAAGAACTGCAAATTAATCCCGCCGAGTTTAATATGTTAAATATTGACATTCAAGGTGCAGAGTTGTTGGCTTTGCAAGGAGCAACTAACGTTTTGAAATACATTGAGGCAATTAACACGGAAGTTAATTATGAAGAACTGTATGAAGGATGCGCTTTAATTGACGACATTGATGATTTTTTGGAGAATTGCGGTTTCGATCGCGCAGCAACTACAACACCGTTCCATCCATCTTGGGGCGATGCGTTTTATGTGAAAAAGCCCGCAGTCACAATGTCAACGCTGGGTAGAAACGGACGGTTTGCCAATCAAATATTTCAGTATGCTTTCTTGAAAATCTATGCTAAAGAACATAACTTAAAAGTAGAGACGCCAGCTTGGATCGGTCAATATCTCTTTGGGTGCAATGATTCGCCCATTTCTCAAGAGTTACCGGTAGTTAGCGAAGAAACTAATAACCTTTTAGAAGCTCGCATACCAAACGCCAAACAAACCTTCAAAAATGTGGATTTTTGGGGTTACTTTCAGTACCATACAAAGTATTATGCAGCGCACAAGAAGTATTTTCGGTCTCTGTTCAAACCTGTGCCGGCAATAGAAACTAAAATGAAGGAGGCTTTGGATTGTTTGCGATCGCGCGGCAAAACCATCGTCGGTTTGCATTTGCGGCGCGGAGACTACGGCTACGAAGATTTTTTTATAGCACCGAGCGACTGGTACAGAGAATGGCTACAAGGTTTGTGGGAAACCCTAGATGAACCGATACTATTTATTGCCAGTGATGAACCAGAAAAAGTTTTAAGTGATTTTGAGGAGTATAATCCCATCACGACCAAAGATTTAGGTTTGGAGTTACCGGAAGCGGAGTTTTACCCGGATTTTTACATATTGAGCCAGTGCGATATTGTAGCAATTTCAAATAGCTCATTTTCCTTTGCAGCTTGTATGCTTAACGAAACAGGCAAATTTTTCTTTCGTCCGCACTTGTCTGCGGAAAAATTAATCCCATTTGACCCCTGGAATAGCGAACCAATGTTGCGAAATTATATGCCTATTCATTTTTTCACAATAGTCCTAAACGGTGAACCTTTCATCCGCTACCATATAGAAGTTTTGCAGCAACTACCTTTTAAATGGCATTGGCATATTGTTGAGGGGGTAGCTGATTTGAAGCATGATACTGCCTGGCCTATTCGATTGGGCGGAAAAATTACTGACGAACTTCACGATCGGGGTCGCAGCAAGGATGGTACATCAGAATATATAGATGAAATAGCACGACTTTATCCCCAAAATATAACAGTTTATCGCCAGCCAAAAGGTGTTTTTTGGGATGGGAAACGCGAGATGGTAAATGCACCCCTGGAAAATATTAAAGAGGAATGCTTGCTGTGGCAGATGGATGTAGATGAACTGTGGACAGCAGAACAAATTTGTAAAGCCCGACAAATCTTCGTTGAACATCCAGAAAAAACTGCTGCTTTTTACTGGTGTTGGTATTTTGTCGGAGAAAAACTGGTTATTAGCACTCGCAACTGTTATGCTCAGAATCCTGCACAGGAATGGTTGCGAACTTGGAGGTTTAAACCGGGATGTGTTTGGATCGCTCACGAACCTCCAAGATTAGCTGAACCTTTATCCGATCGCGAATGGAGAGATGTTGCAGAAGTCAACCCTTTTTTACATGAAGATACAGAAAGAAAGGGGTTGGTTTTCCAGCATTTTGCTTATGTGACGCTAGAACAGCTAGGATTTAAAGAACAATATTATGGTTATAAAAATGCAGTTGCAGAATGGAGTAAGCTGCAAGTAGAAACTAAGTTTCCTGTGCGTTTGGGTGATTATTTGTCATGGGTACAAGATGGAACAATGATTGATATGGCTGAATCTTTTGGTGTAGCGCCGATCGCGCGACGAGAAAAGGATAGTAATGAGTGGCATTTCGTGCAGCCAGAAAAGGTGCAGAGGCAAACTGTGCTTGCCGAACAACCTCCCAAGATTATTGTTGATGGTGTGTTTTTCCAGCTTTACAATACGGGAATTGCTCGGGTGTGGCGATCGCTCTTAGAAGAGTGGGTGAGTCAAGATTTTGCCAAGCATATTATTGTACTCGATCGCGCGGGAACTGCACCAAAAATTCCTGGCATTGCCTATTGCCCGGTTCCTGCTTACGACTATCAGAAGACGGATAGCGATCGCGAAATGCTCCAGCAAGTATGCGACGAAGAGAGTGCAGACTTATTTATCTCAACTTACTACACAACCCCACTATCAACACCTTCTGTCTTTATCGCCTATGACATGACTCCTGAAGTCTTTGAGGCAAATCTTGATGAACCCATGTGGCGCGAGAAACATTACGGCATCCGCCACGCATCTACATACATTACTATTTCCCGCAATACAGCCTCAGACTTATTAAAGTTTTTTCCTGATATTGCCCCAGATTTAGTAACAGTCGCTCATTGTGGAGTTACCAAAAATCTATCGCCAGCTAGCCCAGATGAGATCGAGAATTTTAAGATTAAATACAATCTTTCAAAGCCATACTTTATGATGGTGGGTGCGGCAGGCGGTCATAAAAATGCACCATTATTCTTGCAAGCTTTCGCACAACTGCCCAATCAACCAGAATTTGATATTGTCTGCACATTTCACAGCGCTTTAACAAAGGATGAGTTTGAACCATACACTTCAGGGAGTACAGTGCATAAGCTTCCCCTCAGCGATGAAGAGTTAAAAGCAGCCTTTTCGGGTGCTGTGGCGCTGGTTTACCCCTCCCAGTATGAAGGCTTTGGCTTGCCGATTTTAGAGGCAATGGCTTGCGGATGTCCAGTTATTACTTGTCCGAATGCTTCTATACCTGAAGTGGCTGGAGAGGCAGCTTTATATGTTAAGGATGATGATGTTGAAGCAATGGCGATCGCACTTATTAATATTCAAAACCCGGAAGTGCGCGAAGCTTTGATAGCTGCCGGAATTGAGCAAGCGAAAAAGTTTTCCTGGTCAAAAATGGCAAAGACGGTTAGTGAAGTTTTATTACTTGCCCTTCCCCTTTATCCTCAACAAAAATCTGAGATAAGCTGTGGAAAAGTAGATCCTAAATCAATGGATTCTTCTCGCGAAATGAGAGATAAATATATCGACTATATTTATCATAATTGTCCTAGTCTAGATGCAAATTCTCTAGCTCGTGTAGCGACAATCCTTGAAAGCACTTGCTGGGAAGAACCTACCTCCAGCACCGACTTAAACAACGTTGCAGTATTAGCTTTGATTCTGGCAGAACAGTCTGAAAACTTATTAGATCGCCAACTGTACCTGAATATGGCTTTAGAAGCCTTAAACCAAGGAATAGAGCAAGATAGCTGTCCTCTCTGTATGGCTCATTTAGCTCTCGTCTTGACGATGACTGGAGAGATGTCGCAAGCTATAGAACTTGGTTTTCCTGCTTTTCTCAACATCATCCCCAATGTTTACAGTACCATAGAGAAACTTCCCCCTGCACTCGTTTACTTGCCTTCACCGCGCAACAGTTTGCTTCATACTTTGGCTGAGCAATTGACACATCTACTTCAAGCAAGAGATGCTTCTACTCAGGCATTTCTCCTGTTCAGCGAAGTGCTATGTCGAACTCACATTGTATTTTATTCAGCAGGTGGACTCCGACTGCTGAATCTAGCAGAGAAGGTTCTACCAGATTCGAGTTTCATCAAGTTTAAACTAGGAGTCTCGTGCATGGCTAACAATTTAAGGGAAGGACTTTTATACCTGCACCAAGCCAACCAGCTAGCGCCACATTCACCACAAATTTTTCAAGCTCTCTACCTCGCTTATCGAGATATACAAAATGGAAATTCAGCTAGCTACTGGCTAAATGAGGCTCGTGAATTTTATAAGAAAGATCCTACTTCTCCTGATTGGAAATGGGCAAAATTAGCAGCAAATTCTTCAGTCACTTACCTGCCTGTTGAAAAGGATCTATTATTAGCCGTTGAGCCTAGCTTTCGGAGTATTGTAACAGGTGTTCTGCTCGCAGAGGGGGATTGGTTTGAACATGAAATGGAATTTTGGCGGAATTCCATCAAACCGGGCATGACAGTTATAGATGTTGGCGCAAATGTCGGGGTTTATACGTTTACTGCTGCGCGACGGGTGGGGACTACAGGTCGTGTACTAGCAGTGGAACCTTTTACAGGTTGTTTACGCTGCTTAGAAGAAACCTGTAAAATCAACGAGTTCGATTGGGTAACAATATGTGCTGGAGCTGCTAGCGATCGCATTGGTACAGCACGATTGCAGCTTTACGCAGCTACCGAATTGAACGAAATTGTTACTGGCGATGCCGCACAATCAATGCAAATTGGTTCTTTTGAAGAAGTCCCGTGTTTTACTTTGGACAGTTTAGTTGAGCAGGAAAACGTCAACCGAGTTGATTACCTTAAAATAGATGCAGAAGGACACGAAATGTCAGTTTTAATAGGGAGTGAAAAAATATTATCGGAATTTTGTCCTATCATCCTCTATGAAAATATCGCTATGAGCAGAGGCAGTAATTTACCTGTTGCTGATTATCTAAAAAGCAAAGGGTATAAACTCTTTCGCTATCAACCTTACGCCCAGGAACTCATTCCTATAAACTCATCTGATGAGTTGGAGGGGAACCTAAATGTTATCGCTGTTCCTGAAAGCAAAATAGATTTCATTTCTCAATCTTAAAAGTACATTTCAATTAATAAACCAAAGGAAAATTTAGGCTATGTCAGTATTTCTCCCCAGTTTGAAGAGAAGCGGTCATTTAGATCGGATTCACATGACAGTTTGTAACGTTGGCTCCCGCAAACTTAGCAGTGAAGATGAGTATGGGCAGAAAGGTTGGGAAATATTTGCACCAAATCTGACTATTTATGGATTTGATGCTGATGCTGATGCTTGTGAGGCGAGCAATACTGCTCTGGAAGCTCAACAAATAAATTGGACAGAAAAACATATTCCTCTAGCGCTAGCAAATTCTGTAGGCGAATCTACACTTTATGTAACTAAGCATCCCATGTGCAGCTCTTTGTACCCACCTAATGAACCTTATCTAGAGCGCTTTTCAGGCTTGTCAGAATTAGTCAACTTAGATTTTTATATGGGAATAGAAACAACTACATTAGATCAGTTTTGCCAAAGTGAAGGGATTGAGGAGATCGACTTTTTGCAAATTGACGTTCAGGGAGCAGAGTTACAAGTATTACAAGGTGCTTCTCAAATCTTGGGACAGTCTATTCTTGGTGTGCAGGCTGAAGTAGGATTTTCATACCTCTATAAAAATCAGCCTTTATTTGCGGACGTTGATATTGATCTCAGGGAACAAGGATTTACTTTGTTCGATTTAGATCGAGCTTATCGTTTGCGGAGCAGATCTCCCATTGGTTCAACAGTTCGCGCTGGACAGTTATTATACGGAGACGCTTTTTACTTGCGGGACTTGATAGAAGACGGCTTGGAAAACGATCTAAAAACACCAGATAAAATTCTCAAATTAGCCTGTATTGCTGATATTCTCAATTTCCCTGACTATACTCTGGAATTATTAGAGTATTTAACTTTACACTATGGCAACAACCCTGACTATAATTTTGCCAAAAATATCGTTGAGAGTTTGGCTCAATTTCCAGAGCTTGTCAGTAAAGGAATAACTTCTCTGCCTGCTGTTTCCCGAATTTTAGATTATATTGATGGTTATGATATTGACTCTCTCATCCCCAGTGAAGCTGATATTACCAATAAAGACCAGCAGGAACTACCTATCGATCCTATGAAGGTGTTCCACTGCGATGAATATCTGCGACACAACCAGAGAAGATTAGAACATTTAGCAAGCTTAGGATTAGATATTGTAGGGAAAACTGTACTCGAACTTGGAGCAGGAATTGGAGATCATACAACCTTTTTTCTGGATAGAAGCTGTGAAGTAATTGTCACCGAAGGTAGACCGCAAAATTTGGAAATACTTAGATCGCGCTATCCCGATATTGAGACAATACAACTAGATTTAGACACACCAGATTTAAAATTAAATCAGCAATTTGACATTGTTTACTGCTATGGGTTGCTGTATCACTTGCAAAAACCCACTCAAGCTATCGAGTTTATGGCACGCAATTGCCAAAAGATGCTGTTGCTGGAGACGTGCGTCTCGTTTGGGGAAGAAGAAGCTATCAATTTGTGCAAAGAAGAAGCAGATTATCCATCGCAAGCTATATCCGGTAATGGATGCCGACCTACTAGAAAGTGGGTGTACAATCAACTAAAACAATACTTCGAGTTTGTTTATATGCCTATAACCCAACCTAACCACGAACAGTTTCCTCTTGATTGGAATTTCTGTTCACCAGAAAAATCATCTCGGTCAGTATTTATTGCTTCCCGACAAAAGTTGAACAATCTGCTGTTACTTCAAGATATTCCCTTGAAGCAACAGCGCCATTGAAATTCGAGCGTGGATTGTACAGCGTTGATTGTGAATTTGGATATTTGGAGTTGTACAATAATTGCTCTGCAAAATATCCTTACTACTCCTGATAGTTTTCAACATATTTCTGCCACATTTGCTCGTAAGCTTTTTCCATCTCTCGTGTAAATTGCTTGCCATTCCACAGCGGAGCAGTTTGTCGTGACTGTCGCAGTTTCCAAGATATTTGTTGCCGCAAAACAGGATCTTTTCCTAAACGAATCCCCCACTCTACATATTCTTCATCAGTCCATGAAATACCCTCAGTTATACCTGCATTCATCATCATCCCGTAACTGTTGCGAGCTGAAAACTGCTCGCCCGCCCGTGTCACCATAGGAATGCACATCCAGAGAGTTTCTAAAGTAGTAGTTGCTCCATTGTAAGGATAAGTATCGAGTACAACATCAGCAATTCCTAAATTCGCTCGGTGAACTGACTCTGAAACAGCTATAGGCAAAAATCGCAGGCGATCCGCACTCACCCCCTCAGATTCCGCGCTCTGAATAAAAAAGTTTTTCATGGACTCTTGATCGGGGAACCATTTAGTTACAAAGTAGCTATTCGGGACTGCTTTAATGATTTGCATTTGCAGGCGGGCTGTGTTGGGATTGTATTTGTATCCCATCTGACTGCAATAGTAGATGACGGCATCGCTAGGAATATCTAGCAAATCGCGTCGAACCGTCGGCACTCCCACTTCAAAGCCATCTACTGCTACATAAGTTTCAGGCAATCGCCATATTTTTTCTGCGTAGTAATCCTGTGCTGATTCCGGTAAAACGTAATTATCTGCAATATAGTAATCGGCATTTGGTACGCCCGAAGCATCCCACCCCAGCCAACTAACTTGTACAGGGGCGGGCTTAATTGCCATTACCTCACAGCTACTATTCATAGTAATGCTATCGAGATCGATCAATATATCTATTTCGTCTTCGTAAATTTTTTCAGCAGCTTCAATACCAGAGGTACCTAGTTTATAAGCTTTATCAGATTTGCTAATATACCATTGTTGCATGGGATCATTTGTCAGTTTTGATCCTAGTAAATAAGTAGATATTTCAAAGCGATCGCGGTCGTGATGTTCAAACAGCCACCGCGCCAGCCATCCCACAGAATGGCTACGCAAGCAGTAAGATAAATAACCAACTTTATAACGTTTTTTTTGATTGCCTCCCTGAAGCAGGGGCAACGAGCGCTGGCGGCACTTCTCCACTACTGGCTTAGCATAATTTTCAACATTTTCTTGAAAAAGATTACCAATTTGGATACGAATTATCCCGGCTTCTTGAGGCCTATCTTCAAAGTAAGGAAAGAAAAATAACGAACTCATCAAGCGAACCGCAGTAGTTGAATCCAGATTAGTTGGATATTCCTCAATGAGCGCCCCCATCATTAATTTGTGTGCTTCAAAGGCTGACCAAGCATCTTCCCAATGACCACCAGCCAGCATCAGCCCGCGCAGCAGCAAGTGATTCGCAAAAATTTTATCTGCCAACTGTTCCATGACTGAGGAGCAAATTTTAGCAGTTTCTATCCCCTTAGAAAAATTTCCGATATCTTGGTAAAAACCAGCCAGGGCACGCAAAGTTTCTTGGTGTTTAGCTTCTAGTTGCAAGGCGAGTTCCACATAACGAGTCGCTAGGTGAAATTGCTTTCCTGAATATGCGATGTCATAAGCAAAGTAAAGTAAATTTTCAATAACAGGTAGAGGTTCTTTAACATATTTAAAACAAGCTTCTGTAAACTCAAACGATGAAGGGTGGAATGGAGCAACATCTAAAACGCTTTTCCAGACTTGAAACAAAAGATCGCAGTCTAATGCTATTGGAGGCTCAGACTTCAAAAGCTCAATGATCGCGCCCAGAGCGTCTGATTTTTCACCTCTGTAAATTGTCCGCAATATCGAAAGTCCCACCGAATGCAGCAGGTTGTTAATATCCCCAGGATTGATTTCTCGAATGTGCTGCCGAATCGCCCACGCTACTTCATAATTTTTCAAATCCAACCGTTGTCGTTCAGCCTCAGCTTCCAGGACTTCCAACAGTTCTGCTGTCCAAAGTTCAATTTCTTCAGAATCACCCTCAGCCATTGCCAGCAGCCATGTCGTTTGAGCTTCTGCTTCTTGTTCTTGCAACAGCAATATCAATCCTAAATGCCAGTAGTAAGATTTAACGCTTGGTTGCTCTGTAATTGCCTGTTCGTAGAGGATGGCTGCCTGAGCGTAATTTTCTTTAAATAAGAGTTGCTCGGCTTTCTCCTGCCAATCGGTAGCCAACGCTAAGAAATTGTCACTCATAAACTCATCCAATAAAAGCAGTTTTTAATTTACACTAAACTAAAGCGGGCAGCACATAGCGCTAACCCGCTCTTCGGTCTTTTTTGACAAGGATTGCTTGTGTAGTAAACTGTTAACTGTTATTTAGTAACTAGCGTCATACCAGTACAAACAGTATTGCTACCAGCAAGAACAATAGCAGTAGGAGCAGCAGGACTCGTCGTTTCACAAAGGATTGTCTGTGTGCCTGAAGCCCCTGAAGCGTCAGGCGCAGTAACCGCTACGGCTCCTGCATATCCCTTTAGTGAAGCTAAAGTGGCCGCATTAGGAGTTGCTGCTGAAGTTACACCCCCCGCACCTGTAGTGCCAATGGTGTATCCATAGTTAGTTGTCTCAGTTTTGAGACCAAGACCCAACAAAGAGATATCTGTTACAAACTTGGTGTTTTCTGCGTAGTAAGCTTGTACTCCCTTGTTAATGGAACTGACATACTGCTTAGCTTCTGTCTGCTTGGCTTTGTTTGCTTGGCTGAGGAAGGATGGCAAAGCAATAGCCGAAAGAATACCGATGATGATAATAACAACCAGCAGTTCAATCAGGGTGAAACCTTGATCCTGTCTTCTTTTGTTGATGTGTTGCAGGAACTTGGCTTTAAATTCAGTCTTCATAAGTCTTTTCTCCTAGAGGCGTGGGATGCTCGATTTCTAACTCGTATATGTAACTTACCCAGTTGTCGGCACTTTAATATCACCCCAGAGCAATTTTTTTTCAACTTCCGGTCTTAACGCTCCAAAAGCACGTACAGAAAGACTTCTAGCCTAATCAACAGTTCCTTGACTTCCTCAAAGGCAGTCTGCTCGCTAACAGGCTCTAGGTTAACAGCCATCTGGGAGCGGATTTGAAGCCACTTCTGGACTAGCGACACCGCAGACTGCGACCCCTCCCACAGAGGTAGCAAGCAAGCGGCAATTGTACTATTGAGTGCCACCGGCGCTAAAGTTGGCACAATAATATAACGGCTAATCTCAAACGCCGTCTGGCTGTCAATGCAATTACTCAAGTCTTCCCTAATCTGGGAAGTCCTCAGTTGAGGGTGCAGGTGTACCCGCGCTTCCCGCCATTGAGCTTCCGTCCATTCCGCCACGGGAACAAAATCCTGAGTTCGATTTGGATTGCCGCACCAGAAATCAAACAAACGGTGCAGGGGATGCAGCAAGTCAAATAAATGCAGCCGCTCTTCGACAGAAGCTTCTGGCAGACTCATCGCCAAAAACGGAGGCAAATCATCTGCATCTTTGAACAAATCCATCAATTCCCACCTGCGCCAAGCCACCATATTGATAAACTCTAAATCAGCACCTCTCAACATGGCAAACACTTCAGGAATGGTAGAACCTTTATCACCCACCAATAAATAGTTAGCCATAATCCATGACTCATTCTGCGCGCGATCTGAAGTCCAGGTAAATGCCTTAAGCCCTACTCCATCTTCTAATGCTTCCATAGTCTCCCGGACTATTTCTATCTCCAATTCTCCCGGACTTCCATCCATTAATCCCATTGCTTTGAAAACAGCTTGAGCGCGAAATACTCCGGCTCTACCGTTTGCACTGTGCAGGTTTGTGCGGATGATGCCATCGGGAGCGAGAACAGACTTCATCGCTTGCAATCCAGCAACAGCATCGGGCAAGAGATACAGAACTTCGTCAGCATTGATATAATCAAACTCTAACCCTAAAGTTGGTAACTCTTCTATTTTCAAAGCATAAAACTCTGCATTGGCAACCCCATGATATTGCAAACGCTGCTCGGCTAGTTTCACAGATTCTGCTGATAAATCTATCCCTACTATTTTTGCTCCCGGATTGGCTAAAGCTAAGACTAAGGATTTATAACCGGTGCCGCATCCCGCATCGAGGATAACTTTACCTTCTGTATTGATAACTTTTCTATTTCTGAAGTAGTAAGCGGTGACAAGATTGTGAAGGTAGAGCAATTCGCTGTTGTCTTTTGGAGATTCTTCCAGCGGAATTCTGGGAAAAGGAGTATTGTCAAATTGCTGGCGAATGTTTTCTATTAACTCTGATTCTTGGTTATCCATTTTCAATTACGCTCAACGCTGGCAAACTATCTTAGTATCTCAAAAAATAGCCGATCGCCCGCCAAGCCGCAACACATACTTGCCATAATAATCTCAATCCCTGATTATACAACCAACCACCGCCTCCATGAACACCAACATCAGCCCCATCCTCAAAGTATTCACCCTCTCCGCCGCCCTTTCCCTGGCCATCAAGTACGCAGGGCCTAGCTTATCCATACCCTCTACCGACATCAACGCCCTAATCGCCGTGCTTTCCCCTAGTATCATCCTAGCTGCGATCCTCGGTTGGCGATCGCGCCAACAGCCCAGATAGGGGATGGAGGGCGATCGCGCCCAAAGACGAGTTAAATTAAGCTAGGTGCGATCGAACACTCAAACCAAAACCCCTCCATGCCCAGCAATATAGATGAGACAGACAATCACATGGATCTAGCCACCTTAAATCTCAAACCCTTAAATTTGCTGATTTTTCCTGATTGGAACCAACCCGAAGAATCAGTTTATTTAGAGTTAGAACAAATTATTAGGAGTCTGGTAAGTCATCCCGATCGCGATTTTTTAACTATTTTAATATATGTCAGCGAATCCTTAGAAAATTCAGATTTAGATGCCCATCTGATTTTATCAGCTATTGTGATGAATCTTTTCATGGAAGAAGATTTAGATACTAGCTGCGAACCGGAAATTATTTTATTGGAAAATCTCAATCGAAGCCAGTGGCTAGATATTTTGCCACATATTCAATATCGAATTAAGTTGAATGCGGAAAATCACCAAGCAATAGCAGACTCTGGAATCACATTAATTCCAGTAGTGGAACAAGAACAACTTAGCGATATAACTGTTGATTCCCAAGTATCACGGTTGATAGACTTTGGCAACGCACTCTACCGTCAAGGAAGATACGAAGCAGCCATTAAGCACTATCAAAGGTTTTTAGTATCCCAGATAGGAGATATAGAACTGTATGGTAACTTAAGCGAGTGTTTAAGAAACCTCAACAGAATCGAAGAAGCGATCGCGATTCTAGAGTCAGGCATCCGCAATTACCCGACAGCCGGACAACTACATTTTCAACTCATCAAAGTTTGCCAGCAAAACGGACGCACTCAAAAAGCTATATTAAGTGCAGAAAAAGCCATGCAGAT
This sequence comes from Microcoleus sp. N9_A1, assembly GCF_036701795.1. Lineage (NCBI taxonomy): Bacteria > Bacillati > Cyanobacteriota > Cyanophyceae > Oscillatoriales > Microcoleaceae > Microcoleus > Microcoleus sp. N9_A1. Next base: position 59,072 of record NZ_JAUBRI010000007.1, on the reverse strand, counting down.
ATTGCCTAATGAATATGTTTTTCAACTGTTTAAACACTTAACATTGCCGATTATTTATAACACATTAGATGAAATACAATTTTACAAAAAAAGATTTGTTCAAGAATTGAAAAACTTAATTCAGCAAACATCCCTAAGAACTCCACAAAACAAAATTAATGCTTTCCGGGGTTTTAGTAGTTTCACTAATTTTTACCTAGCATATCAGGCTCACAATGTTGTGGAATCGCAATCAAAGTATGCTAATTTAGTCCATCAAGTTATGGCCGCCAACTATCCACAGTGGGTGCAAGCGCGATCGATGCCTCCACTGCTGAAAAATTGCAAAATTAGAGTCGGTTATATTTCTAGTTATTTGCATTCTTACAGTGGCACTTTATGGTTGACTGGCTGGTTGCGTTATGCCGACACAAAACACTTTGAAATTTACTGTTACTATACGGGTAACGATCCCGATCCAATTACAGAACAATTTCGTCAATATAGCACAGAATTTCGGCACATTCCCTACAACCTAGAAGCCGTATGCCAACAAATTATTGATGACAAATTGCATATTCTTGTCTTCCCAGAAATTGGCATGGATGCAGCAACTATCCAAATAGCAGCTTTGCGCCTTGCCCCCGTGCAATGTTCGGCGTGGGGACATCCTGTCACCTCTGGTTTACCTACGATTGATTACTTTATTTCCAGCGAATTGATGGAACCCGAAGATGGGCAATTGCATTACTCAGAAACTTTAATTAAGTTGCCTAATATTGGTGTTGCCTACCCAAAACCCATTGTTGGTCAATTAACTCAGACTCGCTCAGATTTTGACCTCCGAGAAGATGCAATAATTTATTTGTGCTGCCAAGCGCCTTTCAAATACTTACCGCAATATGATTTCATATTAGCAGAAATTGCGAGTCGCGTTCCGCAAGCTCAGTTTATTTTTCCGCGCGGTGAATTGCTGCGGGAACGGCTAAAACGTGCTTTTGCTGCTATCAATCTTGACAGTGAAGATTACTGTCTGTTCCGAACTATTCCAACTCGACAAGATTACATAGCAATTAACTTTATTTCCGATGTTTTCTTAGATACTTTCACTTGGTCGGGGGGGAATACATCTTTGGAGGCGATCGCCTGTAATTTACCCATAGTAACTTGTCCGGGAGAATTTATGCGGGGACTTCACACCTATAGCTTTCTCAAAATGCTGGGAGTGACAGACACAATCGCTAAAAATGAAGCAGAATATATTGAAATTGCTGTCAAGTTGGGTAGAGATTCAAAGTGGCGGCAAGATATTGCACAACGCATGAGTCAGCGACAAGGTAATCTATTTGACGATCGAGTTTGCGTGACTGGGTTAGAGTCTTTTTATCAAAAAGTTGTTCTAGAAAAACTTGAATGTTATAGTAATTCTATAGCTTAGGGTCGCAACCAAACTAAAGGCACTCACCATGATTCAAAGCATAACAGAATTAGTAACATTCGATGAATTCATTGACTGGTATCCTGAAAATTCAGAACACCGCTACGAATTGCACAATGGAGAAATTATTGAAAGGCCAAAAGCAACAGGCAAACATTCTAAAGTTGCCGGTTTTACCGCACTGAAAGTCGGAATAGAGATTGAGCGTCTCAATTTGCCCTACTTCATCCCTAAAGAATGCGTCATCAAACCGATGCCCGAGGAATCTGGGTATGAGCCAGATATCATTGTACTCAACGAGCAAACCATTGGAAACGAGCCGCGATGGGAGAAATCATCAATTATCACGATGGGTTCATCAGTGTCCCTAATCGTAGAGGTAACTAGCACTAACTGGGAGGATGATTATGCCCTAAAGCTTGAGGCATACGAGGCAATGGGTATTCAGGAATATTGGATTATAGACTATCTAGGATTGGGTGGCAGACGGTTCATCGGCAACCCCAAACAACCTACTTTTTCGGTTTACCAACTAATTGACGGGGAATACCAAGTCAAACTGTTCCGAGGGGGCGAGTGTATTGAGTCCCCAACTTTCCCAGAATTGAAGCTGACAGCGCAGCAGGTGTTCGCAAAAGGGAATTGAGGTGGCTGCTTATGCTAATGTCCGAGTAGGGGTATCCGATTCAAGATGCGATCGCGCGCATCTGCTGTATCTTGATATAAAGGCGATTCATCGCTTCTGGGCTGCAGAGCAATTAGCAAGCAGTAATTCCCCATACTCTATTCCTCAATCTAAAATCTAATATCTAATATCTAAAATCTAATGAAGCTAGGACAATGGATGGGCTTATTAGCCCTCATCGCATCTTGTTACATCCTCTGGCAAATCAGACAAGCCCTGCTGCTGCTGTTTGCCGCTATCGTCTTAGCCACATCCTTAAACAGACTGGCACGCTACTTGCAAAAATTCCGACTCAAAAGGTCGATCGCCGTACTTTTATCAATTAGCTTTTTAGTCCTGGTTTTGGTAAGCTTGTTCCTGATAATTGTACCGCCCTTTGCCCTACAATTCCAACAATTGACCCAAAAAGCACCTGAAGCAATCGCCAAACTCAACGATTGGGTAGATCAAATCGAAGCTCGCTTCTCGGGACAAATCGATCAGCGGCTGCTGCCCAATCTCGATGTTAACGATATTATGCGACAACTGCAACCCTTGTTCAACCAACTCGTTGGCGGTGCAGGAGCTTTTGTCGGCAACACATTAGGGGTTATTCTCAGCTTTTTGCTGGTCTTAGTTTTGACCTTGATGACCTTAGCAGATCCGCTCTCTTACCGCAAAGCATTTATACAACTATTTCCCTCTTTTTACCGCCGGCGAATCGATGGTATTTTAGATGAATGCGAAATAGCTCTCGGTCGATGGGTTGTCGGCGCTCTTATTAGCATGAGCGTGATTGCTTTGTTGAGCTTAATTGGTTTGTCAATTTTGCGAGTTCCCCTACCGCTAGCTCACGCTGTAGTAGCAGGATTTCTTAACTTAATTCCCAATATTGGCCCCACGATCAGCGTCATTCCGCCAATGACGATCGCACTTTTAGACTCTCCCTTACAATCCGGTTTAGTTTTAATTCTTTACTTTCTAATTCAACAATTTGAAAGCAACATCCTCACTCCCTACGTCATGGCACAGCAAGTATCATTGCTGCCAGCAGTAACATTAATCTCTCAAGTATTTTTCGCCACCTTTTTTGGATTTTTAGGACTATTACTTGCCCTCCCCCTCACCGTTGTAGCTCAAGTTTGGATTAGGGAAGTATTAATTAAAGACATTCTCAACCATTGGGACGCGAATCCTAAAACTTTAGCAGCAATCGATTCGGCTATTCACGAAGAATATGAGTCTCTAGGAGTAAAACATCACAGACAAGAAAGCCTTCCAGAACCAAAAACAGACATCGCAGACCAAGCAGAAAATGACGATACTGTCAATCAATAATTCAGGTTTGATCGTTCGGACTTCAGTCAGGTTTGATCGTTCGGACTTCAGTCCTTCTTAATTCTGAGAGTGAGGACTGAATTCCTGGGAGCATCTCATTTTCGCAAAAAGTTTTTTACAGTGCGAGCGTCCCCGCTCGCGTGGTATGTAATAAAACACGCGAGCGGGGACGCTCGCACTACAAATGCAAAACCCAGATGCACCAGAATTCCTGATGATAAAACAATACGGTTTACTTAAGTTATAAGTTGTAGGGTGCGTCGCTCGTTTAATCTGGCGTTTCATGGCGAGATTTGTTATTGGCGACGCACCCTACGTTCACTAAAAATTTAGGAAATTGATCGCCATCAATAAAACTAAAAACTAAAAACTAAAAACTAAAAACTAAAAACTAAAACTAAAACTAAAATTATGAGATCGATCGACGAAATCAACGATAAAATCAGCCAAGGCAAAGCTACAGTCTGGACAATCGAAGAACTCAAAAGTAGAGTCCAAGAAACCAGTATTACCCAAGCCGCCAAAGAAGTCGATGTGATTACCGCAGGCACCTTCGAGCCGATGGAATCCTCCGGCGCCATCATCAACCTCGGCCATACCGACCCGCCGATCAAAATCCGCCAGTGCTGGCTAGACGGCGTTTTAGCCTACTCCGGCTTTGGGGCTGTAGACCTGTACTTGGGGGCCACCCAAGTAGCCGAAGACGGCGAAGAATCCCGCGAACGGGGCGGCGGACACGTCATCGAAGACTTAATAGCCGGCAAACCCGTGCAGTTGCGAGCCTTGGGGCAAGTCACAGATTGCTACCCCCGCGCCTCCTTTGAAACCACGATTACCCGCGATACCATCAACCAATTTTATTTATTCAATCCCCGCAACGCCTATCAAAACTTTATTGTGGGAGTTAACGGGGGCGATCGCCCGCTGTTCACCTACCTCGGCCCCCTGCAACCAAACCTCGGCAACGCCGTCTACTCGAACCTTGGAGCCATGTCTCCCCTGCTAAACGACCCCGACCTCGAAATCATCGGCATCGGCACCCGCATCTTCCTAGGAGGCGCCACCGGCTACATCACCTGGGAAGGAACCCAGCACTTCCCGCTGCAAAAACGCCAGCCCAACCGCACCCCCATCGGCCCGGCCGCCACCCTCGCAGTCATCGGCGACGCCAAACAGATGAACTCGAAATGGGTGCGCGGGTGCTACTTCAAAAACTACGGCCCATCCCTGATGCTGGGAGTCGGCATCCCGTTTCCAGTCTTAAACGAAACGGTCGTCGCCCACTGTGCAGTATCCGACAAAAAAATAGTAGCGCCGGTGGTAGATTTCTCTATCCCCCGGCGCGTTCGTCCCACCTTCGGTTTAGTCAGCTACGCTCAATTAAAAACTGGCCGCATCCTGATAGAGGGCAAACCTGTGCGGGCCGCCCCCCTGGCGAGTATGTTTCTCTCGCGGCAAGTAGCATTGGAATTGAAGCAGCAAATTGAAGCTGGTCAATTTACCCTCACGGCCCCAGTTGCTCCCCTACCCACCGACAGAGTATTTCTCCCGCAAGATTTGTGGGGCGCCCAAGTCAGGCTGGAATAGACAGCTCCTAGACTAAAGTCACGGATTATACAGGGTATTCCAGGTGTATAAAATACACCTCAGAAACCGGGTTTCTTTACAGTTCTCGCATCCTTACTGATTCTGTTGCTCGAAACCCGGTTGATCGCGATCTACATCTACATGGAATATGCTGTAAATATGTCATTGATGCGTCCTGGAATGACATCGGAATGACATTAAGGGTGCGATTGTCCCCGCTGGCGAGGCACCTTAGAGGGAGCGAAATCAAAGCGATCGAAATTAGATCGCTTCTGACCCAATTTTCCCGCTTATTCTACAGTCTGAGAAACTGGCCGACAGCCAGACAATATCGAGTGCAAATTGACGACATTTCCGATTACTGCGATCGCAGGTGCTGAAAATCCGATCGCCTCAACTTGCTCTACAATTGTACCCAAAGTCCCGATCAATTCTTCTTGTTCCGGCCGTGTTCCCCAGCGCACTAACGCTATTGGCGTTTCTGCACTCAATTGGGCTGCTGTTAACTGACCGATAATGTAAGGCAAATTGTGGATTCCCATGTATACTACAATGGTTTCCGAGCCGCGGGCGATCGCCTGCCAATTTACCTCCGGCCGATATTTTCCCGCTGATTCGTGACCGGTGACAAAGGTGACAGAGGAACTGTACGATCGATGTGTTAAAGGAATTCCCGCATAAGCAGGGGCCGCAATCCCAGAAGTTACGCCGGGGACGACTTCTACTGACACTCCAGCTTTTACCAACTCTTCCATTTCTTCGCCGCCGCGCCCGAAAATAAACGGATCGCCGCCTTTGAGACGAACTACGATCGCATTATCTCCAGCTTTTTCTATCATTAACTGAGTTGTTTCATCCTGCATTAACGAGTGACGACCTTTGCGTTTTCCGGCATCAATTCGTTCTGCTTGGGGGTTGATTGCTGCCAAAATTTGAGGGCTGACTAAAGCATCGTAAATCACCACATCCGCGCACTCTAACAGAGCTTTTCCCTTCAAGGTCATCAAACCCGGATCTCCGGGCCCCGCACCTACTAAATACACTTTTCCTAAAGACATTTTTCTTTCTTCCTTTACCAGAAAAAATTGGTTTAAAGCCTCTCCCTTAAAGGCGAGAAATTAAAAGAAGACGATTCATTACTTCAATCCTCTTCCTTCTAGGTAGAGGTCGCACTCATCTGTCAACTGTCAACTGTCAACTGTCAACTGAACTCTGCTTTGCCTCTGGGGTTCATTTTTGAATTAAATTCCCAATTAAGTCTGCTAATTGTACACTTGCGCCTAGAGGATTTGCGAGATGAAGTTCCGCCGCAGGAAATTGCTGCTTTAGCTGTGCGACATTTTTGGCGATCGCATCTGTAATTCCTCCATTAAATAAGAAGTATGGCACAATCCCTATTTGCTGCTGTCCACCACGAACCAAACTGTCAATTTGCTCTGACAAACTCGGCTTTACCGACCAATAAGCTGTCTGTGCACCTAGTTTGCTGGCGATTTCCTCAACAATCGAGTTACCTCCGGGACGACGGCTGCCGTGAGATAATAAAATCCATTTTGGCAATAGCAGATTGGGGAGAAAAGTCACCTCTTGCATCTGACTTTTTACCAATTGTGTTAAGCCTGCTTCCTGGGAACCTAAATGCGGGCGCAATTCAATTTTTAGCTTGTCACCAAAAGTTTTTTGGGCAATTTCCACCTCTGCCGGTATGTCTTCGGCGACGTGAACTCCCGGCAATAAAAATACAGGCAGGATTTGCAATTCTGTCAGTCCCAGCGACAGGGTACGTTCGCCAAAACTGCAAATTTGTTCGTGCAGCGGTGCGGGGCCCAGTTCTAAGGTGGCGGTTGCTACTGCGGGGAAGGAGTCAGCCAAATTTTGAGACAGCAGTTGACCTAGGTTTTCCAAAGCTAGTTGGGGTCTGGGGTCGCGGCTGCCGTGAGAGACTAATAAATAGGTCGATCGCAATTTCAATATAGATTTGATGTTAATGTTCGATCGGGATTTCAAATAATTATAACACCGTTGGGCGCGTGACTTGAAAAATACTCAACCCTCAACCGGAAGCTTCCGAGTCACCCACCTCTAACAACTAAAGCAAAGTACCCGGCTTGAAAATTACTCAACACAGGGCTTAAATCTTCTAAGCCGCCCACCTTACAAAACAAGGTGCGCGGCTTAAAAATTACTTAATACTGGGCTTAAATCTTCTAAGCCACACACCCTAGACAAATCTCACATTAACCTTTGGGAGCGGGATCGGCAATGTATTGGAAAGTAGGTTCCGAGTTCCAAGGGCCGCGTTCATCCTTGCCATTTGTAGACAAGTTAAAGTAGAGATCCACAGTAGAATCTGGCGGAATATTGCCGAACATCGGATCCGTGAGTTTACCCAGCGATTCCAAAGCTTTCATGAACATTTGAGTGTGAGAAATTTCGCGAGTCAGCAGAAAGTGCAGCGTCTTTTTCGTTCCCATATCCGGTGCTAGTTTAATCAACTCTTCGTAGGTTTGGCGAGCTCCTGCTTCCGCAGCGATATCAGCGCGCAAATCGCGCACCACCTCCCCGCCTTCGTTGATATAAGCTGCCGTCCAAGCTTGACCTTGGCTGTCCAACAAGTGTGGGCCTACGCCACGCACCGCAAACAAAGTGCTTTTGTAAGCTTCTGTTTGGTCAACGTTTTTGGTGTGCATTTCGATGAGTTGCCCCACCATTTCTAAGTGGCTGAATTCTTCTATTGCAATATCTTGGAGCATATCCTTAATCCCTGCATCTTCACAGTGAAAGGACTGCACCCAGTATTGCAGAGCTGCTGTCAATTCTCCGGTTGCTCCGCCAAACTGTTCTAGCAGCAATTGGGCAAAACGGGGGTTGGGTTCGTCTACAGTCACCGCAGCCATTAATTGTTTTTTGTGAAAAAACATGGATTGATACCTCTCTTTAATTCTGTTGCTACAGTCTGAGGATTGCAGACTTGTAGCTGTGTTCACCTTCAGAATCCATTGTGCGACAAGCGATCGCACCCAGCCTCGGTCGATGGATACATCTAGCTCGACAAATTTCTCTGCTTTCAGGTAGAGTTTAAATATGAAATTTTACTTAGTGAGTCGGTAGACCAAATTACAATTTAGGAGCAGGATTATTGTCGCACTCGGTTAATTTTGCTGACAGGGCATCGAGATGCCGCAGCCACTGAATGCCGCCAACCCAACTGCGAGAGGGGAGGTGTCCGATTGGTGCTTGCTGACTAAATTTAATCTGCCCTAAAGTATTAGCAGAATTGTAGGTTTGCCAGTTTACCCGATCGCAAAATCTGATATAGTCTCCCTTAACGCTTTCATAAATCTGCTTTTGGACGCTGAAGCCAAACCGACCTTGACTGTAGTGCAACCAAAGGCGATCGACTGTTTGCAAATCTTGGCAGGGGATATGGTAAATTTGGCTTATTTCTAGCTGAGTTCCCGGTTCCTGGGAAAGAGACTGACACATCAGAGTCCAAGTTTCGCGATCGGCTTCTTTCCACTTATTGTCAGACAAAAACTCTCGCAGTTTGGTATAATCAACTCCCCGTGCAGAAATTAGAGCTTTATCGAGATTTGAAGTAACAGATAAGGAAAAAGTTTCTGCACAATTGGCGACGGATTTTGTGGGTAAAATGGGAGAATCAGGAGTTTGTAGCGCGCTGATATCGGTTGAGTTGTGGCTATTACTGACAGCAGGAGCGATGATCGGTTTTTCGGGCGAAAGCAAATTTTGATGGCGAATATCTAAAACTGCTTTGATATCGTGCAAAACTTCCGTAGCAAAACTGTACCGCTGATTGAGATGAGTTTGCAACAATTTATCTAAAATTTCGCCTAACTCGTCGCTAATACTCGTGGCTTTGGGGAGAAACTCCCGCCACCACCAGCGCTCGCTGTTGCAGTCGTACATATCCAAGGGAGGAACTTGGGTCATTAGGCGAATGCAAGTCACACCTAAACTGTAAAGGTCGCTAGCCGGAAATACTTTGCCGCGCATTTGTTCGGGAGCTACATAATCTTGACTGCCAATGAGCGTTGCTGGACGAAGCATGGCTGAATCAGTCAGCAGTTTGGCAATGCCGAAATCGATCAATACGAGTTTGTTGTCCGATTGGCGGCGGATAATATTTTCGGGTTTGATGTCGCGGTGAATGACGCGCTTGTCGTGGATAAATTGCAAGACGGGCAATAAGTCTTGCAGCAGTTGCCAAATTTGATTGTCATCGTAGACACTTTTGTCTAATTCTTGTTTAAGAGTCTGCCCGTCTATAAACTCTTGAACTAAATAAATATGACCTTCTTGTTCAAATGCCGCTAATAATGTGGGGATTTGCGGGTGTTTTCCGAGCTCGTCTAAACGGACGGCTTCTTGCCGAAATAATTCAAGGGCTTTGTTGAAAATTTCGGGGTCACGGTCGTAAAAATAAAATTGCTTGACTGCACAGCGGGGTAGAGACGGGATGTCTTGATCAATTGCTAGGAAAGTTTTACCAAATCCGCCTCTACCTAAAAGTTCAATCGGGCGATATCGCTGTCTTAGCAACAGGTTAAAGCCGCAGTTTAAGCAAAAATTAGCGGTGTTGGAGTTTTGAGGATTTTGGCATTCTGGGTTGATACAGTAGCTCATATTGATTTTTGATTTTTGATTTTTGATTTTAGATGGCGGACAAGACTTTTTTTTAAACGAACCGCGAAGACGCGAAGCTGCGCGTTCGGCGAAGCCGTTCCCGAAGGGTAGGAAGAGGGAATAGAGAAGAGAGAGAAGAGAGAAGAGAGAAGAGAGAGAAGAGAGATGGTTGATAACTCATGCAGTGTGGGATAAGCTGTCCCGCTTCTTGCGTTGTATTTTTCGGGCGGGCGGGACACCCCACAAGCATTTCATCTGAGATGTTGCACCATTCTCAGTCAGGCTTGTAGGGGCGGGCTAGAAGAGCGCACCCTACAAGAAATTCATTCTTTGTGGAACAGGCATCTTGCCTGTTAAGTGAGAATGGTGCCAGATGTGAGTTTTATCAAACTGGAGTGTAAAATTTAGATGCGCCAGGGCTGATAAGGCTATTTTAATGCGCTGGATCGAATCGGGACGCTGCCAAAGCTGCCGAACCCAGGCCAGATGACTGCTGTGGGCGAGATAATTGCCGATCGCACAGGCCGATCGCGCAGAGCGAGAATTGTGCTAAACTCTTACTGTGCGTTGGATTTAAGGCACAATCGATCTGTCCGGTTCAGGGACGCTCAGAAATATTTCAAAATATTTTTGCTTTACCCCTAGACTTGTGCTGAGATCTGATGCTATAGTTACAAAAGATATGGCGAGTGTAGCCAAGTGGTTAAGGCAGTGGTTTGTGGTACCACCATTCGTGGGTTCAATTCCCATCATTCGCCCTTTTAATTCTGAACTGTTTAATTCGATCGCCCGTCGCCTGTACGGTTACTTGCGATGGTGGTAGGGTGTGCATTGCACACCTTAATCTTTTTTGGGATTTAGCGGTTCTGTCGGCACAAGTTCCGATGTGCTAATCTTAAATCCAAGATAAAATCTCAAATCTAAAATCTAACATCAAAATATGCCATCTTTAGTAACAGAAGATTGGGGATATAAATTTAGTGGCGATCGCACAATTAATAAGTTTATTCGCGATATAGAAGGGGAAGCGGCTTTAGCGAAATATTGCGATTGGGAATGCCGAGATCGTGCGGAACTTCTGATGTCGGAGATAGCCGGCGAATCTCACAATCTTTTTTATGTGCGCCGCCAAAAGGTAAATGAGAGATTTTCGGAAGAGGAAATCTGGGAGTTGATTCTTGCTACGGATGGAGATGATTTTGAATTACCTCAATTGCTGCAAAAAGCCGATCGCACTTTGCGGTTGTTAGCAACTGTACGTGTTGAAGACGGAATTGGCGGTTTAAAGCTGCTGGATGCTGGTTTGGTGGCGCTTCCGAGAGGAAGAAAAGATGGGTATGCTTTGCCGGTTCAGTTGCGACTTTTGGCTAACAGTCGAGCGCCAATTCCTGTAAAGTCGATCGCCCGCGTCCAAAAAATGCCCTTTTGGGACGACAGACACATACCAACTACCGAACAACTAAAAATTTGGCATACTTTTTTAAATGTGGAAAAACGCATCGCGGAAGCGCGTCAATTTTGCGTGCCTTTCCGAGCGCACAATTACGGTTCAGGCTTTAAAATCGTCACTTTTGAAATTGATCGTAATTCCGCAACTCTTGACGGCTACGAGGAAAATCCCTTAGAATTGGGCGACTTTCGCGAAAGGCTGAAAAAAGCCAGAAATGAAGAAATTATCCTGTTTGATTCGCCGCCCGGAAGCAGAAGCAGCCGCGATGGAGAGACATTAGGCAGCATCGCCGAAATAGACTTTGAACATGGTAAATTACGCATTAAGTTAGATGTTGATTTGGGCGATCGTATGGCGGGCGGTAGATATCAATTACCCAAACAAGGATTCTTATATTTTGAGGCGGCGGGCGATATCAGTCAGATTGAACGCAAGAAGAAAGCTTTAAAAATGCTGACAGATGGCCGCGCTCAAAATCCCTATTTGAGCGAATTTTTATTCGACTCTTCTCAGGCGAGAATACCCGAAAAACTGATTAAATTGAATAGGGAAAACTTATTAAATCGCAATGCTAATGACGACCAACTTGCTGCCGTAGAAACGGTGCTTTCGGCGCGGGATTTAATTTTGATTCAAGGGCCGCCGGGAACGGGCAAAACGACTGTGATTGCGGAAATTTGCTATCAAATTGCCCGTCAGGGCGGCAAAACGCTGATTGCTTCGCAAGCAAATTTGGCTGTAGACAATGCTTTGAGTCGGTTAGTTCACAATCCAGCGATTCGGGCTTTGCGGAAAGGAAAAGCTCATAAGGTGCAGGAAGAAGGACAGCCGTTTTTAGAGGAAAATGCGATCGGCACTTGGTTGCAAAATACGGCGACTGACTGCGAAGAAAAGCTCTCGCAGCGCCTGAATAATATAAAATTTTTGCGGCAGATGCTGGCAGAATCAGAGCGATTTACCGCCTACTGTGCCGCCGAAAAAGCTTTTTTTAATGAACTAAAACACCTGCACGACAGTAAAGCAAATATTGAGGAAAAGTGCAACCAGCAAGCAGCAGATTATGAACGTAATTTAACCGAAAAAAGCGATATTGAATCTCTAGCTAGTGGGCTAGTAAATTTGCTGGATGCGCCGAATGTCAACTGGGAATCTCCCGAAGTTGCCGAGTTTATGCCCAGACTAAAACCTTATTCCGAAGGTAATGTTTTAGTAGAAAACTTTATGGCAAATGTTCGGATTGCCGCTAGCAATGCTATTCAAATCGGCTTCGCTCGCCCTGCTTGTGGCGCGTTTGGGATTGGGGTTTGGCTGCAGGAAACTGTAGCAGCGCAAATAGCGGAATTTAAGATAGCATTCGATCGCGCTGATGATGTTTGTCACGCTATCTCAACGGTTGCGGAGTCGTTGCGGGTGTCGCGGCAGATGTCGGAGGCTGTTAATCAACTCGAATTGGGCGATCGGCAAAATCAGACACACCGCCACAATCTCGAACAGAAAATCAAGAATTTGGAACTGCGAAAAGCGGAAATTACAGCCGTTGTCGTCGCCGTTGCACAGTGGATTGAAACAGCGGATACGGGACTCTATGAAGTTGTGAAAACTTGCTGGGAAACGGGCGCGATCCTGACCGATGAAATGGTAGAATTGCCTGTGGGACTGTTGAAAATTGCCCGATCGCTCAAATTGCCGATCGTGCCGCCCAAATGCAAAATAAATTTGCCCGATTTGGATCGGTTGCGAAACGCGGTATCCCACGAAGCAAACGCAGGTTTTAAGGACATACAAGGGCAACAGTTCCGGTTTAGCGAGTTTCTGCACCTAAATTTGAGTCAAACGCCGATCGTGCTCTCTGCGGGCGATCGTACGCAATGGCAGCAGCTAGCCAAAGACTTCGCCAGCTATTCCCAAGTTAGTCAAAGTCAGCGCAAATTCATCATAGAAAAAGCTGGCACTTTCTTAAGTAGCATTCAACAATTTTACAGTGAATCCTTGCAGCCAAATCAGATCCAGGCTACCTTCGATCGCCTAGTCAAAGAATTGCTGCACAGTATCCTCGCAAATGCCCGTCAGTGCGTGGTTCCCCTGAAAACCGAAACCGATCAGCAACTGATCAAACAGCAACAGTTATTAGATAAAATCGGTCAAACCTTGAACCAGCAGCAAATATCCGCCGCTAAACTTCAGGTAGAAACAGCGCAGCAAGAGGCAAACTTACAAATTAGCGAAGTTACTAATTTGTTGCAAGCAATTGTCCAACAGCCAAATGTACCTGAAAAATTGCGGATTTTATCCGAACAATATCTCGCCCAAAAATCGAATATTTGGGAGCAACCGCAGCATTTTGTCAAGCAAGTTGAGGCTTGGAAAGCCAGCGCCATTCAGCTTGAAAAATCGATTGCTGACTTAGATGCTTTTGGGATTTTGGAGATAATCAAAAACACTCTTGACGATCATTTATCTCCGCTGCAAATTGCCGCCGCAACTTCGCACCAGCAACTCGCCGAACTTCAAACAGAATTGAGCGGAATTACCGCTCAACTGCAACAGCAGCAACCGACAGCAGCATTACTTGCTGAGAGGAATTGGTGGGAATCAACCTGGAAAAAAATCCCGGAACAATACGGGCCAGAAGTTCCCAATACAGGATTGTTCAGCGTAGATTTTTTAAGCAAAATTAAGCGTCTTTTCAAAACTTGGCAGCGAAAATTAGAACAAGAAGAAACAGCCCTAAATCGTTCTCAAACGTTTGTGACTGATTGGATTCAAAAACTCCGCAATCCATCAGAAAAAGACCGCAACGATTTAAAGCAAATTTATATTGACAATGCCAACGTGATCGGCATTACTTGCGTGCAGGCTGCTAGTTTCGATTTTACTAAAAACTTTCCCAGCTTTGATGCAGTCATCATTGACGAAGTTAGCAAATGCACTCCCCCAGAGTTATTAATTCCGGCTTTGAAAGGCAGGAAGTTAGTATTAGTTGGCGATCACAGGCAATTGCCACCGATGTTTAATCAAAGTACGATCGACGATATTGCCGAAGACATCGGTTGTACCGGAGACGAACTTAGCTTCATCAAAGAATCTTTGTTCAAAGTATTGTTTGAGAATGCCAGCGACAGCATCAAAAAAATGCTGACAACTCAATACCGAATGCACCCGCAAATTATGGGCGCAATCAATCAGTTTTACCAACAAAAACTCAATTGTGGCATTCAGGAAGCTGACACCAAGCGCGCCCACAACCTCGCAGGTAGAATCATTCAAGAAAATAATCACATTCTCTGGGTAAAAACGCCCATCGGACAAGGATTTGAAGAGGAAAAACAGGGTACTTCGCGGTTGAATGTCAAGGAGATTGATGCGATCGAGCGTTTGTGCGAGCAAATGGAGGCTGCTTGGCGGCCCAAAGTTGCGATCGGCGAACCGCCGAAAGAAATCGGAATTATCACTTTTTACGGCGCTCAATTAAATGCAATTAAAGACAGAATCGAAGCCGAAAAATTTCCGTCTTTGAGCATCCGCACTGGTACGGTTGACATATTCCAAGGCATGGAAAGACCTGTAATTATTGTTAGCACAGTGTGTAATAATATTAGGGGCGATATTGGATTTGCTAAGGAACCGGAACGGGTGAATGTGGCATTTTCCCGCGCTCAAGAATTGCTGGTAGTTGTCGGCTGCCACGATTTATTTACCCAACAAACAGGTACTGTCGGAAAAATGTATCAGGAAGTTTCAAAAACGGTGCGTCACTGCGGAGGTTTTGTAGATGTTTCTAGCGTCCTCAACTAAACCAATAGACTCGAATTTAAGTTCGCTAGCCGAACAAATTGAGCAACAAAATCCGGGTTTGTCAGTGTTGGCGGCGCGTCAATTCCGCTTCGCAATCCGTCAAACTCCGCTGGAGGTGGCGATTAGTGAACCGCGCGAGTTTAACGTGTTGGAAGAGTTCATTTTGCGGGCGGGTGTTGAGTTTGAACCTGCGCCAACTTTGAAGGAATTGGCGGATTTGCTGGGGTTAGACGAGATTTTTGTGAAGACTACGGCGGCGACTCTGGTTAGTTTGGAAACCTTGGAGGTGGCTGAAAATGGGCGAATTGCGTTAGCGAAGCCCGCCCCTACGGGAGGCTCATCAACGAAGAGGATCGCCCCGCAAGGTGGAGATTTTTTCGATAAAGTTGCGGTTAGTCGATCGCAAATTCAATCAATTTACGCCATTTCCGATCCGCTGAATCAAACTCTTACCTTTAAATTCGATGCTGTAGCCGCAGAATCGATCGACTTACCAGATTTAGCAGAATTAGTATCCCTCGAACATAAAATTAGCGACCTTGCGAATTTAAGTCTAGCAGAAATCCAGCCGTTAATTCAAGATTCCGGCTTAGGAATTCACGCCCCAGAAAACGGCAAAATTGTCTCTGCTTGCGATGTCGTCGGCGACGATTTAGATATTTGGCAAACAGTCTCGATTTTTGTGTTGCTAGATGGAATAGAAAATAAAACTACTATCCAAGTCCGACAGGGAAAGCAAATATTAGAAACAGCTTCAAACAGACTCAACGAACTTGAATCTCAGCAAAAACTTTCCTTAAATGACTTGTGCAAATTAACCCCCGACATCACACAGCAAGAATCAGATACAATCGCCGTCCCGAAAACTCCTAAAAAGCCATCTAAGAAAAAACCCAAGGAAACGATATGATGAGCACTAAAGTGCTGATTACGAACAGGTTTGTAGTAAGGACTTTAGTCCTGATTAACTGATATCTTGCACCATTATCAGTTACTTGTTTAGGAACGGGCAAGATGCCCGTTCCACAAAACTTGATTTTATTGTGGAACGGGCATCTTGCCCGTTCTTGACAAGAGTACAAAATATAACTATAGTAATCCTAAATCATTATCTAGATCGCGAACATAAATGTGATTTCCCCAAAATCCATCAGTAGGGACACGCCAGTGCCGGAACGGGCATCTTGCCCGTTCCACAAAACTTGATTTTATTGTGGAACGGGCATCTTGCCCGTCCTTGACAAGAGTACATATAACTATTAACCAACCAATGAGGTAATTGTGCAATGGACAAACTAACTCAATATCGTCAATACGTTCAGACATTAATGAGCCGTTATGCCGAAGAAGATGTTTCTGATGATGAAGTCGAAGTGCAACTTATCTGCGACACAGAACGAGATCATTATCAGTGGATGAATGTCGGCTGGGAACACTTAACCCGGATTTATCAAACCTTCATTCACATTGACATCAAAGATGGAAAAATCTGGCTTCAGCAAAATTTGACAGAGCAAAATCCTGCGGAGGAATTAGTTGCAATGGGAGTACCGAGAGAGGATATTATTTTGGGATTGCAACCGCCATACAAACGGCCCTATACTGATTATGGTGTAGCGTAAACAGTTGACAGTTGACAGTTGACAGTTGACAGTTGACAGTTGACAAATGTCCACTTAATATAGGGCCCGTCTCTTTAGAAAACACCAATTATTTTGTACTTCCTCCTGTGACTTACTATTATCAGGTAGGGTGAGTCACTTGGGAAAATCCCAATTATTTTGCATTCGCTTCCGTGACGCACCCTACAATAATCCTACTGAGCCTTGACGCATTTCACCATCCGTAAAGTAGCCGCGGCGTAATTCCGCTTTGCATAATTATCGAAAGCAAACCGATTGCCAATTTCGTTAATAGCGGCAGCAACAGAACAATAAGCCGACATTTGAGTAATAATAGAAGCAGCCCAATAATTCTGAGTGTCTGAAAAAGTTTTATACCGCTCTTTAACAACTAAATTCGGCTGAATTCCCGCCGACAAACCAAATTCGGCCGCTTTTGGCAGCACCGCCATCAATTCAGCGCGAGTGACGGGCTGGGTAGGTTTAAAAGTTCCATCTTGATATTAGCTAACTATCTTGTTGTTCCGTGCCAATAGAAGTTTTCCGGCACTCCAGCGGGAAATATCAAAGTCGCTAAATGGACGGATAGAAACATGGCTAGAAAAGGTGATATTAGCACCTTGTATTCATTTCAAAGATTCCCCAACTAAAGATACCAATTGCTCTCTGCTAACAGCAAGTTGCGGCCCCAAAGCATTATTTTGATAAAACCGGGCTACAAACCCAAAGCCCACAACTTCTTTAATTTCGGAAGCGTAGATATCATCGGTAGCTATCTCCGAATTGTAGAAAAGCCAGTATTGCCTACGGTATTGGTATTTCCTGCGGTATTGGCTGCGGTAATGGCTGCGGTATTGGTATTGGCTGCGGTAATGGCTGCGGTATTGGTATTGGCTGCGGTAATGGCTGCGGTATTGGTATTGGTTGCGGTATTGGCTGCGGTATTGGTATTGGTTGCGGTATTGCTTCGGTATTGCCAATTTCTCCCGGTGCGGATTGATTGGTAGTGAAATAAAAGTGGCCTAATGTGCGGCCTTGGTAAGCTCTTTTACTCAAGCGCCAAGCAGGATCGAGACTGATTTTCATGAAGTCGTTAACCTCACCGTTTGTGCGACCGATAATTACCGATTTACCTTGGTAATCTACCGGAGTTCCCATTAGAAGAACATTGCCATCAACAGTTTCCAATGTCAGGGTGTATTTTAATGCTAAATCGCTGCCTGCCATGCGAATTGAAAAGCCGTTGCTGTCTGTTGCGCGGCCACAAATACCGGTGAAATCAAAAGTAACTAATAATGGATCGACTTTCACGGGATTAGAGCCACTTTCGCTCCAGCATTGTCGCTTGTCAGATACTTGTTCTAAAATTAGCAATTGGTAGCCGCCGAAAGGGCGGGGTTGGGCGATGACAATTACTCGGTCTTGGCTAATTTCGGTTTCGTCAAAAGTAAATGCTTTAGCTGAACCGATCGCCCCGAGTGTTAAAATTGCTGAACCTGCCAGTGCGGCCACTGTTCGTACAAGTGAATGTTTCATGATTTTTCCCTATTGGCTCCTTATTTTAATGAGACTTATCTAGAATATAAAAAAGTCGCCCTCTTCCAACAACAAGATAGAATTTTAGCATCTCTTGTTCCGGTGGTACCAAGTGCGATCGATCGCCGATCGTCACATTGGTTCGTAGTGAGAGCTAAAGTCTGAGCCAATTTTTATGAGGACTTTAGTCCTCACTACAAAGTTATAACCGTTATTTTACCGAGAAACTTGATAAGCTGTTGGGCATCTAAATTGTATTCTCCGGGCGGGCGGGACGCCCACTCCACAAGAATTTGATGGCACTTGACAGTAAAATTTAGAGGGGCCTGGGCTTATTACCCGCAGGAAACGTATCACACTATTCACAAAAAAAACGGTGCGTTAACAAGTTTAACGCACCCTCAAACAAACATTCAAAAAGCGCTTTTCCTGTCTAGCGGAACATACTGCTAACAGAACTATCTTCGTGAATCCGCCAAATAGTTTCTCCGAGCAAATTCGCTACCGAAAGCACCGTCAACTGCTTAAAACGGTTCTCTTCCGGCACAGGAATTGTATTCGTAACAATTACCTCTTCCAAAACCCCGCTCGACAAACGCTCGATCGCCGGAGGCGAAAACACCGCATGAGTAGCACAAGCATAAACCTGCCTCGCACCCTCGCGGCGCAACAATCGGGCCCCTTCAGAAATCGTGCCGGCAGTATCGATCATGTCGTCCACCAACACAGCAGTTTTGCCCCTGACATCACCAATAAGATTCATCACTTCTGCCACGTTGTGAGCTTGGCGGCGCTTGTCAATAATAGCCAGGGGAGCATCACCAAGCTTTTTGGCAAAAGCTCTCGCCCTAGCGACTCCGCCAACATCCGGCGAAACCACAACAATATCCGTCAATTGCTTGCTCGCCAGATAATCCAAAAGCACCGGCGAACCGTAAACGTGATCGAAAGGAATGTCAAAATAACCTTGAATCTGAGCCGAGTGCAAATCCATCGCCAAAATGCGACCGGCCCCAGCTTCCGTAATCAAATTAGCCACTAATTTTGCAGTAATCGACTCTCTTCCGGCCGTTTTGCGGTCAGCCCTAGCATATCCGTAATAGGGAATGACAGCAGTAATTTGTCTGGCCGAAGCGCGGCGACAAGCATCGATCATAATTAACAATTCCATGAGGCGATCGTTTACCGGACAGCAAGTTGGCTGAATCAAGTAAACATCGCAACCCCGAATCGATTCTTGAATTTGAACGTAGAGTTCCCCATCAGCAAACCGCTTGCGAACCATCGGCCCCAAATCGATCCCCAGATAGCGAGCCACCTCTTGGGCGAGGGGAACATTAGCAGAACCGGAGAACAGCCGCAGACGGTCATGAGCGGAAACCGGCGGCTCGGGAAGCGGAAGCGGTAAAGTAGCAGAACGGATCACAGCAGGCCTCTTGCAGGACGTTTATTCCATCGATATCTTACCATCTGAAACTAGAAATATTCAGCCAAATTTTTGAGAGATTTAACTTTCGGGGCGACCACAAGTGTGAAGTTAGGCGAATTGAATAGGACTTGCAGAAATATGTCCGAGAAACCGGGTTTCTAGCCCACTTTCGGCACTTTCAACGGTCACAATCGGTTTTTACTTATTTTTATCCACTAATAAAACTCTAAGTTATACTAAAATACCGTACATTAACGGATAAATTACTTTTTAAAGGCATAATTTATTACTGTAAAGATAGAGTATTCTGCGTAATTATGCTGTGTGACACCCCCAGGGTGCGGAATGTGGGTTCTAGCGAACTCTGTACTGGGAGAAGTACGATCGCACTTGTGCCCCTGCGTCTAAAAGTTCTAGCGTGAGTCAATTTGGGGCTGAGGCTGCAAGTGCAGCCACCCCAAATTCAGTCGAAAGCCGAAGGCATCCGGGTTCAATGCGATAAAAAAGCCACCAACAGGCAATAAACTTGAAAAATACTGTAAAAAAAGTTAAGAATCGGAAGCATACTTCAGATTTTTGATGTCGGGCAAAGCAAGGTAGAAATCGATGAGCTTAAGAGAACGCATTGACGCAGAAATCAAAGCAGCCATGAAGTCCAAGGACAAAGTTCGCTTGGAAACAGTTCGCGGCATCAAGAAATTTATTCTCGAAAAAGAAGTCAGCCTTCGTCCTTCCGGGCAAGACACGCTGACAGAAGCTCAAGAAATGGAAATTTTGATGCAAATAGCCAAACAGCGCCGGGATTCGATCGAACAATACCGCAAAGGTGGCCGCGAAGATTTAGTGGCACAAGAGGAGGCGGAGTTAGCAATTGTTGAAGAGTATTTGCCACCGCAGATGTCAGACGAAGAGGTGAGTCAAGTCGTTGACGAAGTGATTGCTTCGGTTGGCGCTACTTCTGCAAAAGATATGGGCAAGGTGATGGGCAAGGCAATGCAGCAGCTTAAGGGCAAAGCAGACGGTAACAGAATTCAAGACATGGTGAAAGCAAAGCTTAGTCAGTTGACAGTTGACAGTTGACAGTTGACAGTTGTTAGTTGACAGTACCATCAGCAGTCATTCGATCGACCCCAAAACATCGGAAATGTAGGGGCAAACCCCCCGTGGTTGCCCCCTCCTTAAATCTAAAAAAAAATTGGTTGCTCAAAGTTGCGTCAAAAAACGTAAGATGCTAACTTTGGTCGGGACTGGGAGCGAGAGACAGTGAAGTATGCTATTGAGTGTTAAAGACCTAGCAGGATCGTCTATTTTTTAACACTGGACAATTAGCAATTGTTGATGAACGGGTTTAAATCCCCAGTCAACTGTCAACTGTCAACTGTCAACTGTCAACTATTTAACAGTTTCTACTTAAACTTATGCAGCCACCTATTGCTATTGGAACTCTCCTACAAAACCGCTACCGTTTGGTGAATATTTTAGGTCAAGGGGGATTTGGCCGGACTTATTTAGTAGAAGATTTGGGACGGTTTCAAGAACGCTGCGCCCTGAAGGAATTGATTCCGGTGCAAAGCGGGCCTTACGTTTTGGAAAAATCGAAGGAATTGTTTCAAAGAGAGGCAGCAATACTTTACCAAATTGGGCACCCGCAAATTCCCCAGTTTCGGGCAATATTTGAAGAGAATCAGCGTTTGTTTTTAGTGCAGGATTACGTGGAAGGGATGACTTACCGCGAACTGTTGCTCGATCGAACTTCAAATGGTCGCAGCTTCACCGAAGCCGAAGTCTTGGTATTTATCCGGCAAATGCTGCCGGTACTGGCTCACATCCACGCCCGCGGCATCATCCACCGCGACATCTCCCCAGAAAATATAATTCGCAGGGAAAACGACCAGTTGCCGGTGCTGATTGACTTTGGAGTGGTGAAGGAACTCGCCACCAAAGTTCAGTCTCCCGAAGGAACAGCCCACGCGACAACAGTGGGTAAAATCGGCTACGCGCCGATGGAACAGTTGCAAAGCGGGCGGGCAACTGCCAGCAGCGACCTCTACGCTTTAGCTGTAACGGCGATCGTCCTGCTGACAGGCAAAGAACCGCAGGAATTGCTCGATCAAACGACGCTGCAGTGGAATTGGCAGCAGCGAGTGCAGGTGAGCACAGGTTTGGCTTTGGTGCTGAATCGGATGTTGAGCCGGTCTCCGGGCGATCGATATCAATCTGTCAGCGAAGTCGCCCAAGCACTCGAGGGCCAAACTAATCCTAAACCTACCCAGCCAACTGTACCGCCCGCGCCAGCAGTGGTGCCGACAAACCCTTCGCTAATAGCAACGGTGGCCGTGGGCAGGCCGCCAGAGCCCGCCGCCCAGAGTTCCCACCCGCAAAACCAGCCAGATCCGCTAAGTGAGCCTGTTGGCAACTCTGTTTGGGACAATCCCATCGCTGCGATCGGACTGCTGACGGGCTTAGTAATCTTGACTGGCTTCGGTTCCTGGGCTTTAGTCGGCTCATTTCTCAACAATTCGCGGCCCAAACCCACTCCGACAGCGCCAGCAGTCATCAGTCCGACGCCGACACTAACTCCGGTACCCAACCCGCTACCTTTGCCAACCCCAACCCCGCAACCTTTGCCAACCCCAACCCCAGAACCTTTGCCGGAACCAACCCCAGAACCTTTGCCGGAACCAACCCCAGAACCTTTGCCGGAACCAACCCCAGAACCTTTGCCGGAACCAAC